>NZ_JBYTEM010000028.1:0-63828 GCF_058789735.1 Rhodanobacter sp. FW106-PBR-R2A-1-15
AAGTCGATCACGACCAAACCCAGTCTTTGACCGGCTTCAAGTGGATAACTTCTATATCATTGAACGCAAATTAGTATGAAAGCTGGGATTCGGGATTCGGGATTCGCAAGAGCAAAAGCATTGCCCGCGAGCGGGCTCCTACCCGACGGGATCAATAGTCACGCACATCCAGCAGCAGGAAGCGGCGCGCGACGTAATCGCCGCCGTGTGGCCACGGCACGGCGGTCAACGCCAGCGTTCCGGCCGTCCACGGTTCGTTGTCGAGCAGCGCCTCGCAGCATGAATCGCCGTCCGCGGCGTGGCGGTAGACCAGCCGCAGCCAGTGCAACTCGGGTGTCAACGCCTCGTGCTTCAAGGCGGCCTCGATCGACGCCAGCGCCTCGGCCGGCATGCGCGCAGCATCCGCGCCGCGAGCGCTGCTCGGGCCTATGAACACGTCCCAGCTGCGCACGCCGATGTTCCACGCGGCGATCCGCATGCGGCGCTCGTCGGTGACGTACCAGCATGCCGCCAGCAGCACGTGGAACACGTCGCGCTCGAACGTGCGCAAGGCATCGCGGCAACCGGCGTCGCCGCCGCCATCGCCGGCGAAGCTCTCCTCGATGTAGCGCTCCTCGCTCAGCACCACGTCGACGTCGAGCCGGCCGGGTTCACTTGCCGCGCCCTCATGCCAGGCAGCGCGGATCGCGGGGAAGTCGCCGTCAGTGACCAGCCAGCCGTCCTCGTCCGCTTCCAGCTCGACGTCGTGGCGCTCGAACAGGCGCAACAGGTACTTCTGCAGCGCTGCGCTGTCCATCGTCATGCCTGCAAGTGGGTGGTGTCGCTTGACGGCAGCTCGCGCCAGGTCAGGTAGACGCGCAGGTCGAACTCCAGCTGGTGGTAGTCCGGCAACATGTGCGTGCACAGCTGGTAGAACGCCTTGTTGTGATCCATCTCTTTCAGGTGCGCCAGTTCGTGCACCACGATCATCTGCAGGAACTCCGGCGCGGCGGCCTTGAACAGGCTGGCCACGCGGATCTCCTTCTTCGCCTTGAGCCGGCCGCCCTGCACGCGCGAGACCGCGGTGTGCAGGCCGAGCGCGTTGCGCAGCACGTCGAGCCTGGCGTCGTACAGCACCTTGTCGATGCCTGGCGCATTTCTCAGGTGCTGCTGCTTCAACGCGGCCACGTACGCGTACAGCGCCTTGTCGCTCTGCACGTCGTGGCGCGCCGGATAACGCCTGGCCAGGTGCTCGCCCAGGCGCTCCTGCACGATCAGCGCGCGCACCTTGTCCTGCAGCGGGGCGGGGTAAGCCTGGAGATACTTGAGCGCAACCATGCGGCTATTCTTGCACTGCATCGCCGCAGGCGTGGCGTCATTCGACGGAGACACTCCCATGCACCACAGTCGACTCAGCACCATCGTCATCGACTGCCAGGTCGACGAACTGGCCCCGGTCGCCGATTTCTGGAGCCAGGCGCTGGGCAAGCCGATCGCCAGCGTCGACCAGGACGGCGACGGCAAGTACGCGGAGCTGCAGACCGCCGCGGACGAGCCGATCATCCTGCTGCAGCAGGTGGACCACCCCAGCCGCGTGCACCTGGACATCGAGACCGACGATCTCGACGCCGAGGTGGCGCGGCTGGAACGCCTCGGCGCACGCCGCAGCGCGTTCGTACGCGGGCGTTGGTGGGTGCTGGAGGCGCCCAGCGGGCACCGCTTCTGCGTGGTGCGGCCGCAGCGCAAGGCGTTCGGGCCGCACCTCAACCGCTGGGACTGACGCACTATCGCCGGCGCGCCAGCGCGCATCGGACGAATCAGCCCAGCCACCAGCCCAGCCAGGTGGCCGCCAGCACCAGCGCCAGGCCCAGCAGCACCGGTCGCGCGAAGTCGCGGTCGCCGTTCGCGCGGGCGATCACCGCCTTGGACAGGCTGTTGCTGCTCAGCGCGATCAGGATCGGCAGCGCCGTGGCTGCGGGCTCGATCTTGCCGGTGGCGGCCAGCGCCGCCACGGATACCGCCGCCGCATGGGTGTCGGCGAAGCCGGCGATGGCTGTGGCGATAGCCAGCCCGCGGTCGCCCAGCCAGGCGCGCATCGCGGCGGACACCAGCAGTACCACGGCGATCATCAGGCCCAGCGCCAGCGAGGCCCTGACGCTGAATACCACGCTGCCCTGCACCGGGTCCGGTGTGCTCAGGCGCAAGCCCTTCCATGTCCACAACGCGCCGTAGAGCGCCGCGGTCACGCCGCCGCAGGCCAGCGGCACGGCGAACACGCGCAGCGTCGCCAGGTCGGTGGCCGCGAGTACCGCCGCCATCTGCACGAAGGTGGCCACGGTCGACAGCACCGCCGCCGCGATCGCCGAGCGCCGCCGCGCCGGCTGGTCGCGCGCCTGCACCCCCATCACGCCGATGGTGGCCACGCTGGACACGAAGCCGGAGAGCAAGCCGGCCAGCGGCAGGCCGACGCGGCTGCCCACCAGCCGCAGCAGCGCATGGGCAGCGGCACCGATCGACATGATCAGGATCACGATCAGCCACAACGCACGCGGGTTGATCGCGTCGAACGGTCCAAGCGGGCGATCCGGCAGCAGCGGAAGCACCAGCAGCGTGGCCGCGGCCAGCACCAGCAGGTTGTTGAGCTCCTCCGCGGTCAGCACGCCGCGCACGAAGTGATGCATGGGCTCGCGCGCCGCCAGCAGGATGGTCAGCGCCACCGCCAGCGCGGCCGCCAGCGGCGGCTGCTGGATGGCCATGGCGCCCAGCAGCAGGCAGAGCAGCAGGCTGACCTCGGTGGTCAGGCCGCGGTCGCTGCCGGAATCGCGCGCATAGGCAATCGCCAGCAGCCCCGCCACCGCCGCCAACGCCAGCAGCAGCGTCGCGGTACCGAAACTCGCGCCGACCGCGCCCAGCAGCGCCACCACGGCGAAGGTGCGGATACCGGCGACCGCATCGCCGTCGCCGCCCTTGCGCCGCTCGCGCTCGGCGCCGATCAACAGGCCGATGCCCAGCGCGACCGCAAAACCGGTCCAGGAAAAGTCGACACCCATGAAGCCTCACACGTGACGAGCCGCGGCCGCATTCCGGCCTCGGCGCGATCATGCCGGAGCACCCGCGGAAAGTCGCGCAGACGCGACAACCTGTTCCAGCGCATGGGCCATCCCGTCGAGAGGCGCGAGGGCTTGCGCGATGGCGCCGTGCGGCGGCCTGCCGCCGGAAGCGGCCAGATGTCGAAGCGGTAGCTCAGTTTCACCAGCAGTTGCTCGTCGTCGCGCAGCGCGAGGCTGCGGCCGAACAGGTCGCCGGCGTCGCGCGCCTGCTCGTCCATGGCGCGGCCGCCGCGGTTGTAGACCACGTACAGGTACGACAGCGGCGCCAGCTCGTAGCGGTAGCGGATCTGCAGGCCGAGGTTGCGCACGGCGAAGTCGTCGACCGGCTCGTCGCTGGCGGCGGCCCGGTCGTTGGCCTGCACCCGGTAGCCGCCACGCATCTGGCCGGGTCTGGTGGAAGTCGCTGACGTGTTGCGCGCCCTTCCACTCATCGGCGCCGAGGTGGCCGTCGATCTCGACGGCCGGCGCCGGTGCCGACAGCGCAGCCAGGGTAACGAACAGCAGGCATGCCAGGCGCATGTTGAAAAATTCCCGCGGGGCGGCGACGCGAGGCGACGCCGGGTGACGCCCAGCTCGCCGTCTGCGCGCGGCCGCTTCGACCGCCACAAGTCACGCCATGGCTGGTGACCGGCGCTCCGCCCCGAACGTGCGCCGCCCGCTCAGCTGCGCCGACGGCGTCCCCACAGCACATGGCGCAGCAGCATCGCCAGCACGACGACGGCGGCGAACGCGCCGTAGCCGTACAACGCTGGCAGCACCTGCTGCCAGATCGCGCCGCTGGCGCGACCGAAGCCGTCGACCGCGGGCAGCTCGACGGTGTCGAAGCCGAGCACCGCGAACTGCACCGCGGCGATCAGCGCCAGCAGCAGCGCGACGGCATCGAAGATGCGCCGGCCGGACGTGCGCGGCAGGCTCTTCGGGTACGCCCAGTAGCCCCAGCACAGGATCAGCAGCAAGGGCGCAAGCAGCAGGATGGCGAGGTAACGCATCGGTCGATCACCCGGAAAGTGTGGCGCCGCGCCTCATGCCTGCGCGGCGAGTTGGTCCAGCGTCGCGCGCAACTGCGCCAGCGCTTCGTCGCGCGCCTGCTCGTCGCGATAGTCGGGCGTGCTGGCGACCGCCTCGCCGTCCAGCTCCAGGCTCATGCCCTGCGCCTGGACCTGCAGCACGGCAGCCGCGCCCAGGCTCTTGAGCCGCTTCTGCAGCGCGCCGGCGGCCTTCGGATCGGCGAACGGCTTCGACAGCAGCAGCTCCTCGCCATCGGCGGAAAACAGCCGGAAGCGGAAGCGGCCATCGTGATCGCGGAAGCTCGCGAAGCGCGGAGCCCGGTCTGCCTTTGCCGCGGCCTGTGCCTGTCCGGCGCGCGCTGGTGCGGTGGTCATCGCGCGCAGGCCCAGCACTTCGCGCAGCGCGGCCAGCTTCGGCGTGGCGATCGCGCGCGCCTTCTGCGCGCCCTGGCGCAGGGTCGCCTCGATCGCGGCCGGGTCGGCCATCAGCGCCTCGTAGCGCTCGCGCATCGGCGCCACGTCGGCCTCGATGCGCTCGTACAACGCCTGCTTCGCCTCGCCCCAGCCGATGCCGCCCAGCAGCGCCTGGCGGAACGCCGCGGTCTCGGCCTCGCCGGCGAACGCGCGGAAGATGGTGAACAGCGCCGAGTTGTCCGGATCCTTCGGCTCGCCGGGCGCCCGCGAGTCGGTGACGATGCGCATGATCGCCTCGCGCAGCTGCTTCGCGCCGCCGGCGAACAGCGGGATGGTGTTGTCGTAGCTCTTTGACATCTTGCGGCCGTCGAGCCCCGGCAGGGTGGCCACCTGTTCCTCGATCAGCGCCTCCGGCAGCACGAAGAACTCGTGCCCATGCAGATGGTTGAAGCGCTGGCCGAGGTCACGCGCCATCTCGATGTGCTGGATCTGGTCGCGTCCCACCGGCACCTGGTTGGCGTCGAACGCCAGGATGTCGGCGGCCATCAGCACCGGGTACATGTACAGCCCGGCGGTGATGCCGGCGTCGGCGTCCTCGCCCGCCGCGGCGTTCTTGTCCACCGCCGCCTTGTACGCGTGCGCGCGGTTGAGCATGCCCTTCGATGCAACGCAGGTGAGGAACCAGGTCAGCTCGGGGATTTCCGCGATGTCCGACTGGCGATAGAAGGTTGCCCGCTGCGGGTCCAGGCCGGCGGCCAGCCAGGTGGCGGCGATCTCCAGCCGCGAACGTTCGATGCGTGCGGCGTCGTCGCTCTTGATCAGCGCGTGGTAGTCGGCAAGGAAGAAGAACGCATCCACGTCGTCGCGCCGGCTGGCCTCGACCGCCGGACGGATCGCGCCCACATAGTTGCCCAGGTGCGGGGTACCGGTGGTGGTGATGCCGGTGAGGACTCGGGTGTTCATGCTGCGCCGCGCAAGGAAAAGCGCAGTCTACGACATCCCGCCAAACAGCTCGACCGGCCGGGCTGCAGCCCTTGCCAAAAAAATCACATGTGCCAGTACAGATTCCGTCGACCCCAGTCGCAGCAGGAGACCGAAGCTCATGAGCGGCAAGTTCACCCTGTTTACCGGCAAGAACGGCGAGACTTACTTCAACCTCAAGGCCGGCAACGGCGAAATCATCCTCAAGAGCGAGGGATACAGGGACAAGGCCAGCGCGCACAACGGCATCGAGTCGGTACGCAAGAACGCGCCGGACGCGGCGCGCTACGAGAAGAAGACCTCGGTCAACGGCAAGTTCCACTTCAACCTGAAGGCCGCCAACCATCAGGTCATCGGCAGCAGCGAGATGTACGAGAGCGAGCACTCGCGCGACGCCGGCATCGCCTCGGTGATGGCGAACGCGGCGGACGCGAAGCTCATCGAGGGGTAAACGAACCTGCCGCCGGCGCGCGCCGAACGACCGCACCGGCGTCGCCGGGCCGCCTCAGCGGATCAGCGTGGACTTGCCGAACAGCGACTCGACCAGGTCCACCGCCAGCTTCGCGGTCTGGTTGCGCTTGTCGAACGCCGGGTTCAGCTCGACGATGTCGAGCGACGCCATGCGACCGGTGTCGGCGATCATCTCCATGCACAGCTGCGCCTCGCGGTAATTCGGCCCCCCACGCACGGTGGTGCCCACGCCCGGCGCGATGCTGGGGTCGAGGAAGTCGACGTCGAAGCTGACGTGCAGGTGGGTGTTCTCGTCGACGCCCGCCAGCGCCTCTTCCATCACGCGCTTCATGCCGATCTCGTCGATGTGGCGCATGTCGTGCACTCGCATGTTCGCCCCGCGCACGAGCTGCTTCTCGCCCTCGTCCACTGAACGGATGCCGATGTAGCGGAACACCTCCGGCGGGGTCGCCGGCACGTTGCCGCCCAGGTCGATCAGCCCGGCCGGGCCGATCCCGCACAGGCAGGCCACCGGCATGCCGTGGATGTTGCCGCTGGGAGTGGCCTGCGCGGTGTTGAAATCGGTATGCGCATCCAGCCACAGCACGCGCAGGCGTTTGCCCTCGTCGTGGCAGTGGCGCGCCACCGCCGAGATCGAGCCGATCGCCAGGCTGTGGTCGCCGCCGAGCATGATCGGCAGGCGGCCGGCCTGAAGCTCCTGGTGAATGGCCGTATAGACGGCCGTATTCCAGGCCACCACCTCGTCCAGATGACGATAGCCGTGCTCGGGCGGAAGCCACGGATTGAGCGGACCCTGCAGGTTGCCGCGGTCGATCACCTTCAGTCCGCGCCGCCCCAGCTTCTCCGCCAGGTTGGCCACCCGCAGCGCCTCCGGCCCCATCGCGGCGCCGCGGTGGCCGGCGCCGATGTCGGTCGGCACGCCGATCAATGAAACGTTCTGTTTGCCCATGATCCGTGGTTACCCGCCATGTGTCGCGGCGGTCGCACGGCCTGGGCCATCGCTCGCCGCCGAGGTCGGGACGGCCGCCGGCGAAGGGGACCGTCTGCCACTGTCCCGAACGAGTCACCGCCGTCCCTGTGAGAAGGATGCCCACGGCATGAAGCGCCGCGAACAAGCCGAAGTTTACCGGAACGCAACCGGCGACGTTGCCAGATCGCCGCGCACGATCGCGGCGGTCGTATTCACGACCAGTGCGTCAGCTCCTGCGAAACGGCGCGCCAGTCCGGCCGACGCAGCCCGTCAGTGGCATTCCGTCTGGCGACTTCGCGCCAGTTCGTCCTCGCGACGCGAATGCGCTCCCGGATTCCATGACACCAGCTCCCTGGCACTCCGGGACGGTGAAACGGCGGATCTGGTATTCCGGACGACTTTCGCCAACAGCGTCCCTGCAAACAACGACACTCCACGCCAGAAGGCGGAATGCGTAATAAGTGTTTGCATGTCAATCACCCCGGACTGCCCCTGCGCAGCCACGGTGTCGATCCTAGCAAGCTTTTACGCCACGCGCATGTTCACGCGCAGCAACCGCCAGTCACCGCCGGCAGCAGCCCCCATCTGGCACCGCCGACGGCGATACATGGTGCGACGACACACGGTACCGCGACGAATCGGCGCCGTCAGGCCGCGACGCGGCGCGGGCTGACGCCGCCCACATAGTGCGCCAGGGCGATGGTGAATTCCGAGCAGGCCAGTTCGACACTGGCTACGCAGCCGGAGCTGGCGTGCTCCTCACGAGCCAGTCCGCGCGCCAGCCGGATCGCACGTGCGAAGGGCAGCTTGTCATACAGCACTGCCTCCCCGCTGCAGATGCACCACATGCCGTGGCGGTTTTCCTTGATCGTCAGAACCATGCGCATCGCCGCACTCCCAGGGCCAGCGGTGCCGGAGTCCCACCCGTGCGCCCCTGGCCGACGGATGATCGGCGACTCCGGTATTTGTCCAGTCTGCATTGGGCGGCGCGCCGTGTATGTCGGCGCACCCCTACGACCGATGTACGCACCCGGCCCCTCGAGGGGAGACCCGGCCGATGGCCGGCTGCTGTTTGGTTGCCTTGGCTCAGCCGGCCTGGCAAAGACTCTGTTGTTCGGGATGCGGCACCCAGCCATAACGAGCGAGGATGACTGGCTCCGAATACTCGCCGCGGTCAACGTCCGCCGCCTGTGCATAAACCAGCACGCCGTCAAGTTGCCCGGCCAACATCTCGCCGCGCGTGCGCGCCAGCTGTTCCATGCCGTGAAGGATCGGTTTGTCCGCGACGATGTCGCCGTCCACCTCGTGAAAGCCCTGCACCACGTAAAGCGTACCCATGATGTGCCCTCGCGCGTACCCCCCCCGGCGATGCCGAGCCTGAATGGGCGAAAGTAGACAGACCGCGACGATCTCGTTAAGGCCGGCGTGAAGCGTTCAGCCTGGAGCACGCGGCGATGCGGTTGCCACAAGGCTGTCGGCACGGCAAAGTCCACTCGAGTGGAGTGCGGATGCTTGCGAAGTGGTGCGGCACCCGGCGTCACATAAGGCCACGTACATCCCGCCCTTATGCGGATCTATCTCTGACAGCAAGTGCACATGCCCCCAAATATGCCCCCAGATAAAATTGTCTGCCCTTGGCTAAGGCGCGACTCCTGACCATCGGTTCCGCGTTCCGGCCGTCCAACAATAGGCCCACCGAAGATGGCCTTCGCGAACGACGACAGGGCCTACCCGCCACACAGGTTGCGCTTGATCTTGTTCCGCTCGTAGGACCGCGACGACTCGGAATCACCACCCACGTTGGCGCCGGCATTCACCCGATCGCACAAGTCGGATTGGTCCATCGACTGCTGCTGCACCGGAGCCTGCTGGTTCATGAAGCCGTTGCCGGTGAAGTGCTGGCCGCTGACGGTGAAGCCCGTCACGTTCACCGGCGCTGCCTGGCTGTACGTCGACGGGCACGGCGTCTTCTGGATCCACGTGCGCCGCCCCGCCGTGCACTGGTACGCCGCCGCTGGCGCAGGTGCTCCACCGCCCTGCCTAGTCGTGCTCGCGGAGCCACCGGCCGGTGGCTGTTCCTGCACCACGCGTTGCTGCACCACCTGGTCGTCCGTGTCTTGCGCCGCCGGTGCGCGCGACAGGGATTCGTCGTACCGGCTGTGCTTCAGCTCCGCCTGCTTCGGTGGGCATGGCGTGTTCTGGTACACGTTCACCCCGTTCGCGCCCTTGCAGGTGTAGATGTCACCGGCGCGCGCCCCACCTGACAGGGCAAAGAAAGCCACCACCCAGGCCCAATCCGTGCGAGTAACTCTCATGCTGCTCCTCCTTGGAGACATCCCGAGCATAGAACGAGCGTGGGCATCGCGCGCGAGTAATGGTCTCGAAACTCGCTCTTGGCGACGCCCTACGACCCCTCCACATCCATCCCGTGCTCCGCCAGCCAGGCCTTGCGCAGTTCGTAGTCCGGCATCGCGCGTTCCACGCGGCGCCAGAAGCCGGGTGTGTGATGCGGTTCGTGCAGGTGGGCCATCTCATGCACCACCACGTACTCGGCAATGCGCGCGGGCAGCAGGATGGTCTTCCAGTGGAAGTAGAGCCAGCCACCCTTACCGCAGGAGCCCCAGCGATAGCCCAGGTCCTGCACGCGCACGCCGGCGGGGTCGACCTCCATGCGCGCCGCGTAGTCACGCACGCGTCGGCGTAACCACGGCAGGGCACGCGCGACGTACCAGCGCTGCAGGTGGGCGCGTCCGTCAGCCGCCGCGCCGCGCGGCATTACCAAGCGCCCCAGCTTCAACGCCACCGCGGCATCGGCTTGCGCGTCGGGCATCAGGCGCAGACGGTAGCTGCGGCCCAAGTAAAGGAAACCCTCGCCGTCGACGAAGGCCTTGCGCGGCATTGGCCGGGTCAGTACCTCCTTGCGCGCCAGCTGGCGATACACCCACATGCGCTTGCGGCGCACGAAGTCGCGCAGGCGTTCCTCAGCCACGTCCGGCGGCGCCGAAAGGATCAGCTCACCGCCGCGATCCACGGTGATCTCCAGCGTACGCCGCCGCGCGCTGTGGCGCAGCTCGAAACGCAGGTCGTTGACGACCAGCTGACTCATGCCTGCACCAGGCGCGCGTGGTTCGCGCGCGCCAGCTCCAGCAGCTTGTCGGTCAGCGCCTCCAACTGGGCCGGCGGTAGCAGGCGCGTCTTCATCATCGCTTCGAACAGGCGCGTGCCCAGCGCGTCACGCGCCGGCTGGTTCGCCGGTCGCCAGAAGTTCGGCGTCAGCTCGGCAGTGATGGTGTCCACCAGCTCCACTGCCAGCTCGGCCAGCCGCTGGCGCTCGCGCGGTGATGGCGTGGCCTCACCCGCCACGGCATCGGTCAGCAGACGCAGGAACGGCGCGCAGTATTCCGGTACGTCCGCCGCATTGGCCGCATCACCGTCCACCCGCACTTGGCCGGCACGGATCTCGTCGATTACGCCCTTCAGCGCCAGTGCCAACTGCTCCCACTGCTCGCCCAAGCTCTGCAGCAGGTGGGACAGCCGCTCGCTGAGCTTGCGGTACAGCACCGGGTCCTGGTCAGCGTGCTCGCGGATGTGCGCACGGATCGCGTGTTCCATCTCCGAGGCCTTGGCGCGCTGGTTGGCGGCGCGACCCACCTGCGCGTCGAAGTCGGCGTCGGTAAGCGATACCGGCGGAATCTTCGGGTCGATGCCCAGCGAGATCACGTGCTCGTCGATCAGCCGGCGCACCTTGGCGCCCACGTCCTTGCCCAGCACCGGCGTGTCGCGGTAGCGGTTGCGCGCACGGGCGTAGATCAGCGCCAGCCGCTTGGCGTCGGCGCTGTAGGGCAGGCCTTCGGGCCGCGGCAGCACCAGGTCCAGCGAATCGAGGAACTGCTTCAGCTTCACCGTGAACTCGCCACGCAGCCGCTCGTCGCGCAGCGCCTCCACGCAGGCCTCGACATCATCCAGGCCATCGATGCCGCGGCGGCGGAACAGGTCCACCGTGCGCAGATGGCGGTCGCGCAGTACCGGCAGCTCGTCCTTCAGGCTCTGCAGCGCGCCCTCGATGTCCTCCTCGGCGTACACCGCCAACGCCTGCTTGAGGTGGTGCGCCAGCCCGAAGTAGTCCACCACGATGCCGAACTTCTTGCCGTGGCCGGTGCGGTTCACCCGCGCCACGGTCTGCAGCAGCTCGGCCTCCTTGATCGGCCGGTCCAGGTACATCACGCCCTCGATCGGCGCATCGAAGCCGGTCAGCAGCATGGACTTCACGATCAGGAAGGCCAGTGGGTCGGTCTTGTCGGCATCTTTGTGGAACAGCGGCACTTTGAAGCGCTTGATGCGGGCTTCCTGCACGGCGGAACCAGTCCACTCCTTCCACGCCGGGTCGTCGTTGTTGCTGCCGGAGATCACCGGCGCAAACTCCAGCCGGCGCAATACGTCGCGGCTGCGCCATGCCTGCACACGTGCGCGCACGTGCGCAGGCTGGCGACACAGCGTCTCCTCGTCCATTGCCTTGGCGGCTTCGTCCAGCGCTTCGGCCTCGGCCAACAGCTCGTCGCGCGCGGCCTGCAGGGCTTCGTAGTAGCGCACCACCGCCAGCCGGCTGTAGGCCACCACTTGGGCCTTCAGGCCATTGGGCAGGATGTTGGTCACGTAGTGGCGCAGCATGTCGCGCGCCTTGTCCGCGATCAGCGCCGGCGCCTCGAACAGGTTGCCCTTGGTGGCGTATTTCTGGCGGATTGCCTCCAGCTCTTCGGGCGAGCGCTCGCCGAACAGATCCTCGAACAACTCATCGAGGCTGGCGCCGTCCTTTACCGCGCCGCGCGCGGTGCGGCCCTCGTACAGCACCGGCACGATCGCCTCGTCGCGCTCGGCCTGGCGGATCGTGTAGCGGTCGATGAACTCGCCAAACACCTCGTGCGTGCGCTTCTTGTCGCCCATCAGGATCGGCGTGCCGGTGAAGCCGATCTTCGCGGCATTGGGCACGCTGGCCATCAGCCATGCGTGCATGCTGTTGTTGTGGCCGCGATGCGCCTCGTCCACTAAGAGCAGGATTGCCTCGTCGTCGTTGAGCACCTCCGGCAACGCGGTGTCGCGCACGCCTTTCGGTGAAGGCAGGTCGGCCATGGTCAGCGGCAGCTCGCCCACTGCGTCGCCGCCGCGCTGCTTCTGCAGCATCGCGAACAGCAGATCCGGCCCCGACCGGCTCACCAGCGCGCGCCACGACGCCACCGAGGTCGCGCGCAGTACGTTCTCGCCGGTCAGTGTGGCGGTGTCCGAAAGCTGCTTCTCCAGGTCGGTGCGGTCGGTCACCACCACCACCTTGAAGCGGCGCAGGTCGGGATCGCTGCGCAGCTTGCGCACCAGGAACACCATGGTCAGGCTCTTGCCCGACCCCTGCGTGTGCCATACCAGCCCGCCGCGGCGGTCATGCTCGCCATCCTGCTTGCGCGTCTTGCCACTGCGCAGGCGCTGCACGGTCATATTGACCGCGCGGAACTGCTGGTAGCGCGGCACCACCTTGATCGTGCGCCCCTCCAGCTGCATGAAGATCACGTAGTGGCGCACCACATCCAGCAGTTGCGCCGGCGCCAACAGGCCGGCGACCAGTCGCTCCTGGGCGGACAAGGCGACCTTGCCCAGCCTTGCGGCCACCTCGGCCTCGGTCTGCGGCACCACGGTCTTCCACGCCGCGTAGTGCGCCAGCCCCGCGCCGATGCTGCCCAGCACGGCATGGTCGAAACTGCTGGCGATCAGCAACTGGTTGGTGTGGAACAGCGCCTCGTTGCCTTCGTTGTCCGCCACCTCGCCGCTGGCGTGGCGCTGGTTGCTGTAGCGGCGCAACTGGTCCACTGCCTCGGTCATCGCCTCGGGCAGCAGCGGGCTCTTGCACTCCACCACCGCCAGCGGGATGCCGTTCACCAGTAGTACCAGGTCCGGCACGATGAACTGTTTGCCGCGGTCGTAGCCCGGCGGACAATCCACCCGGTACTGGTTCACCACGATGTAGGTGTTGCGCTCGGGATGCTCCCAGTCGATGTACTGGATCGTCTGCCCGCGTCCGCCGTTCCAGTCGGGCAGGCCGTCCACGGTAATGCCCTTCAAGAGCAGCTCGGTGGCGACCTGGTTGGCCTCCATCAGCCGCGGCGCGGCAATGCGGGTCAGCGCGGCCAGCGCCTGTGCAATGCGCGCCTCGTCCAGCCACGGCTCGCCGTCGCGTAGGTTCAACGCGCGCAACTGCTGGCGCAGCGTGGCCTCCTGCAGCACCTGCTTGAAGCTGCTGCGACCGCTACGGGCTGGGTCATCAAGGTCGCCGCCCAGATAGCGCCAGCCCAGGCCCACCAGCTGCTCCACGAAAGGCCTTTCGACGGCTTCCAATTCCCAGCCCATAACTTCGCCCCTGTTCCGCTAGGCCGCTGATTCACACGGCGACGCTTTGGGAACCTTACCCCAAAGCGCCCATATCTCATCGTGAGCCGCGATGACCAGCCTACTTAAAGCTGCTCGTCTCCGCACTGCAACGTCTTCGCGCTGTCGACGCGCTACACCAGCGCGTCGACCAGCTTGCGGTCACGGAGCTTGTAGTGGTCGCTCTGGAGCTCGACCGTCAGCGATTCGCGGGTGAGTAGCATGGGCGCGGTCATGGCGTGGCGGCGGCCTCCAGCAGCTGGGTGACGCGAACACGGCCGGTGAGTAGATCGTCCATCAGGCCGGATTTTTGAAGGTAAAGTTTTTTCAGCTCGGATGCTTCCTCAACCAGACTTTCGCGCGCGATGTTCGATCTGCGAACGATTTCCTCTTGTTCGGTTAAGCCGGGACAAAGGAAGGGATACCGGGATAGCTCTCCAAGCGTGATCGTCTTTTGAGCGTTCCCAAGTGCGATTCGATCCGCATGGTGTCGAAGACGTGTCGAATTGAGGACCAACGGCATGAATCCGCTGGCCACAAATGCAGCGTCTGGATAGATACACGCAATATGGCGTTGAAACGCGAATTTTCTGAACTCGGAGACCTCCGCTGCCTCTCCATACGATCCGACTGCCGTGTAAAGCACCATGTCGGCTGCCGGCTCGCGCCCCTTGGATATGCGTTCGTAGTCACGAGTCGTGATGTATGCGGCCTTGTTCCATGCGATTTGTCCATCGCGAACACAAGACACAAAGAGAAATGGAATCTGACCGGTGCCGTTGGAAACCGTTGCTACCGCCTGATGTGTTCCGTCCGTCACGCGCTTCGAAACGTCGAGCAGTCGGCATACTTCCCACTCCTTTGGAATCCACCCCAGTGGCGACTGCTTGTAGAAGTGCGGGGCTTGCGGTTGCGGGGGGCGCAGTTCGCCGTTGGCGTTGATGCCGCGGGTGAGCAGGTCGTGCAGCAGGCCCTGCTTGATCTGCTTGAGCTTGGCGATGATCGCCTCGGCCTGGCGGATGGCGGTATCGAGGGTGTCGAGGATTTGCGCGATTTTTTGCTGTTCATCCAATGGAGGCAGATCGACCGGCATGGCCTCCAAGATGTTCTTCGACAGTCCGCCTCGGCCTCCACCTGACGAACGCGCACGTAGTTCCTCGTATCTCCGGTCCAAATTGTGGAACAAATAATCCGTGCGTAAGTCGGTCTCATTTGCCTTCAGAAGCGCAATAGATTGATTAGTGCTCAGGCTACAGAGCGTTAGAGCCACTGTGCCGCGAGTCTTTCCTTGCCCAGCTAGTCCAACTGCGACAGCAGGAGGGTTCGTAAGAGCTGCGTTTGACGAACGAAGGCCCAACGCCGTAATCCGCCCCGGAACATCGTGAATTCGGCGAATGTGAACATCGCCCGATGCCATCCAAGGGACGTCACCACCCCAGTACCGAGGCACCTCTGTCGACGGCGTACCACCGAGGATGCACTCAGACACTTGTCCGAGAATTGCAGGTTTCCAGCCTGCCGGCGGAAGGAGGGTAGGCACCTCAGACATACCCCAGCACTCTCAAAAAACCCTGCAACTCCCCCGCCGCCCGATCGCGCTCCCGCTTGATCTCCACCAGAGTCACACGGTACTTGTCCCACCAGTTTTCGAACGCGGCAACTACCTGCTGGCGCTGCGCCGCGATGTAGCGGGCGAGGATGGCCTGCATGTCGTTGCGCTGGATGGCAAGCAGCAGGACCATCGCGCCGGGTTCGTCCAGCGCGTCGACGGCAGCGTCGAGGTGCTGGGCGAAGGCGGCCTGCAGGGCCTTGAGCTGCTTTTTCACCGCGGCTAGCTCCTTCTTCCACGCCTTGAGCTGGGCCTCGTCCACCGCTTCGGCATCGTCCGACTCGGCGTCGTCCTCGCCTTCGGTCTTGTCGGGCGCGGCGGCCTTGAGCTGGCTGTCCAGCTCGGCCTTCTGCGCTTCGAGTTCCGCCAGCGCCTCGATGAAGTCGGGCAGCAGGGCGCGCACCAGCTTGTGGTCTAGCGGGTTGTTCCTAGCCTTCTCGTCCTCCAGCGCGGTGAGGATGGAGCTGCGCCAAGCGTCGATCACGCCCTTGGCGCCGCGCGCCATCAGGGTGAGCAGGTCGAACTTGGACTGGTCCCAGAAGCCCGCGACGATACCGCGCACCTGGAAGCGGTCCAGCAGGCCCACCGGGTCGAGCGCGACGCTGAAGCTGTCCAGCAGCTCGCTGCGCAAGGCGAAAGCGTTGCTGGCGCCGGCAAGCGCGGCGATGCGCGGGCTGTGCGCCTGCCACCACGCCGCAAACGCGTCGCGCGCAGCCTGCTCGCGCGTCAGCAGGCCGTGGTCGGCTTCGACAGCGGGCTTGAGGCTGGCGCGGGTGGTCAGTTCTTCGCGGAAGTCGAGGTAATGCGCATCGCGCTCGGCAAGCAGGTCGCGCGGGTCCAGACCGTGGGCGTCGAACAGCGCGGCCTTGGCTTCGACTTCGGCCTTCGGGATGCCGCCGGCCAGATGCGCACGAACGTCCTGCGGCTCGGGCGGCGGGGCGTTGTCGGCGTAGCGGCGGATGTTGAGGTTGTAGTCGTTGTCTCGCAGGGTCTGCACGTCCACCACGGCGGCGAAACCAGGCACGTCGGTGTAGGCGTCGAAGCTGTTGACGATCTTTTCCACGTGCTCGGGCAGCAGGTAATTCTGCGCGCGGCCCTCGAAGTATTCGCGGTCGGCGTTGATAAACAGCACCTTGTCGCGGCGCGCTTCGGGCTTGCCGCTCTCATTGCCCTTGCGCTGGCGCAGCACCAGCACACAGGCGGGGATGCCGGTGCCGTAGAACAGGTTGGCGGGCAGGCCGATCACCGCCTCCAGCAGGTCGGCCTCGATCAGGCCGGCGCGGATGGCGCGCTCGTCGCCGCCGCGGAACAGCACGCCGTGCGGCATCACCGTGGCGACCATGCCGCCCTCGCGCAGCACGGCCACCATGTGCTGCAGGAACATCAGGTCGGCCTTCTTCGCGCCCAGCGGCACCTGGCCGTAGCGAAAGCGCTCGGGGTGCTTGGGGTTCCACACCGGGCGGCCCTGGGCGTCCTTGTCGGCGCTGCCCCAGGTGATCGAGAACGGCGGGTTGCTGAGCACGCGGTCGAAGCGCATCAGCTCGCCGCCTTCCACGTGCGCGGGCTCGCCCAGGGTGTCGTCGTTGCGCAGGTCGGCGTTGGCGATGCCGTGCAGCAGCATGTTCATCTTGGCGATGGACCACACCGTGCCATTGGCTTCCTGCCCGTAGAGGTCGAGCCGGCGGCTGTTGCCGCCGTGCTCGTCCACGTATTCCTTGGCGAGGATCAACATGCCGCCCGACCCGACACAGGGGTCGTACACGCTCATGCCGGCTTCGGGCTTGATCAGCCGCACCATCATGCGCACCACGGCGCGTGGAGTGTAGAACTCGCCGCCCTTCTTGCCGGCGGAGTCGGCGAACTCGCCGATCAGGTACTCGTAGGCGGCACCGAGCAGGTCGGGGAACTCGAAGTCCTCGTTGCGCAGGCGGAACTGGCTGAAGTGAGTGATCAGCTGGCGCAGCTTGAGGTCAGGGATCTTCGACTGGCCCACCTTGCGGGTGAAGTCGATGTGCTCCAGCACCTCGGCCAGGCTGGCGTTGTTGCTCTCCAGCCCGCCCAGCGCCACGTTGAGGTAGTCGCCCACGTTGTGGTGCGCCTCGTTCACCAAGTACTGCCAGCGCGAGCTGGGCGGCACGTAGAACGACTCGCCGTACCAGCGCTTCATCTCCGCCAGCGCTTCCGCCTCGGTGGTGCTATGCCCGGCGGCGAGCTGCTGCGCCACCACCTCGGCGCGGCGCTGATCGAACACGTCCGAGCAGCGCTTCAGGAACAGCATGCCGAAGATGTATTCCTTGAACTCGCTGGCGTCCATCTTGCCGCGCAGGATGTCGGCGGCCTTGAACAGGTGGCGTTCGAGCTGGGGGAGGGTCAGGGGCATGCAAGACTCCGCGTAGTGACTTAGATGGCCGTAGCGCCGTCACTGAACACGTTGTGCCCCTGTCTACGACCTTTCCGCCGGAACCGGCGGACTGTTGATGATAGGAGTTGCTGGCCTTGTCGACCAGCTGCACCCAGAACGCCAGCGCGGGCAACCCGATACACAGCAACCCACTCACGGCTACACCCTCGCGCGCGTGCGCGTACTGGTCGCAAAATTCCTCGCTCGCGCAATGTTCGGAAATGTCAGGTTTTGTCTGGGTGTCCCTTACGCCTCTCCGTGCTGCCAACTGCGTACGGCCGGCAGAGTCCAGGAGGTGTTCCTGTAGCCACGACCCAAGCCGTGCGTCCGCCGCACATGCCGCGGACGCTGGTGGAAGTACTCCAGCATCCGCGTAACATCGGCACTGAAGCCCGCCTGTCCAACATTCCGGTTCTGTCCGGGTGTCGGCTCAATCCCACCCTGTGGGGCCAGCAGCGCGGGCTTCTCTACGTACAGCGTCCACGGTCATAGAGCGGGTTCGGGTTGTCGCTCCTGTGGTTTCCCTCACCACCTTCATGGCGGCCTTCTCCGGCCGTGCCTTGATACTGTCGCGCGGTCTTGCGAGTGAACGCCATGTATGGATTTGTTACCAGTTACCGTTGGCTTTAACGCGCCCTGAGCCTCCCAAAAGGCTCTGCCAGCGATGTACGCAATTGTCATCACTTCTATGGCGGCGCAGGCGCGCGAAGCCCCCCTGTGGAACGCCAGCCCTTCCTTCCGTTGGCCACCCGTTGGCCACGTACGTGCCGCTGGCGGGTTTGTAGGCGGTCCGTTGGCTCCTAAAAGTCTGTGAGGGTCCGGTCGCTGTGGGCTCTGAATCCGCGAGTGGTGACCAGGCCTTTGGGCGATAGCGTGGGAAGCGTACCCTCCCAATCCGCGATGCGCATTTGGCTGAAGATGTTCCGCAATGCAATAGGTTTGCCGGTTCGGATATTCCGACCCTTAGCCGGGATCACTTCCACAACACCCTGCAGGTGTGTATCGCGGTCGTAATAGTCCTCGCGGTGCAAAAACAGGATCACGTCTGCCTTCTGTTCGATCTCGCCGGATTCGCGAAGGTCAGTCATCGTCGGGTGTTTGTCGGCCCGCCCAGCAATGGAGCGGTTGAGCTGCGCCAACAAAATTACCGGACACATCAGCTCCTTCGCGAGGGTCTTGGCACCTTGGGCGATGCGCCCGTATTCGTGGCGCACCTCTCGCTTGGGGTCGATGCCCATGTCATGCATGTGATCAACCACCACCAGGCGCAGCGGCTTTTGCATGTGCGCGCGCCGAGCGCGAGCCATCATCTGGTCGATGGTGATGCCTGGTGTTTCGTCCATCTGCAGCGGCGAGTCGATGATCAACTGCGTCGCATCGGCCAAGCGGGCCCAGAAGATCTCCGAGTCCTCGTCCTCTTTCGCCGGATTCTCTACCCAGTCGTGCGGAATCTCTGCTACGCATGCCACCGCGCGAGCCATGCATTCCTGGGTGCCCATCTCGACACTGAAGAACGCCACGTGGTTACCGCGCAGTGCTGTGAGGACCGCAACCTGCAGGCCGAAGATTGATTTACCCATGCTCGGTCGGGCACCTACGACGTACAGCACGCCGTCTCTCAGTCCCTTCGTGCAATCGTTCAACCCCTGCCATGGCCAAGGCTGGCCGAGCAAGCCAGGGCCGCGCAGGTAACGCGCCATCAGCTCGACCTGTGTGCACTTCATTGCCTCTTTCACCGGTTCCAGTGCACCGCGCAGCTTGCTGGCCTGCATTTGCGCCAACTCGTGTGCGGCTGTGCCGATGACCTGTTGTGACTCGGCACCCTTCGCCGATGCCGCCGCCACCATCTTGTTACCCGTGGCCATCAGTGCACGCAATTTGGACTTCTCAACCACGATTTCGGCATACGCGACGATGTTGGCTGCACTCGGGGTGGCATTCGCCAACTCGATCAGATAGCTCGATCCGCCGATGATCTGCGCAAGGTCATTTGCTTCGAACCAGTCGCCAAGCGTCACCGCGTCGCAGGGTGCTCCACGTCGCTTGAGTTCGCTCACCGCACGGAAGATCAGCCGGTGATCCTTGCGGAAGAAGTCGCTCTCCTTCAGCCAGTCTGAGACCTTGGACAGAGACTCGGGCGACAGCATCAAACCGCCGAGCACGGCTTGTTCCGCAACGAGGTCGTGCGGTGGCATGGGTACCCCCTCCGCGTCGGGGAACAAGTGATTGGGCGATAGCTGCGTATTCATGCTGCTGCGGCCCTGCGTTCTTGCTCGCCTACCGTCGTCAATCGGCAGTCACCTTCCGGCGCGAACCACCACAACTTGAACCAGTTGCACCGGACCGCGTTGCGGTAATGCGCGACCCAGTCTTTCCTGCGGGTCTTGCGTTCGCGCATGTCATCCACAAACCGCTTCCAGCTCATCGCGAGGAAGTCCAACGGAATCCCTGCCTTTTCGGCGTAGTCGAAGATTGGGTCAGTTGCCGGGATGGCATCAGCACCACCGAGCGAGCTAAGCCAGGTGTCAATCTCGATTGCCTTGCCAGCTGATGACTTAGAAGTGGCCGTTTTCTCGTGCTCTTTCTTTTTTCCTTCTCCACTCCTTTCCTCTCCACTCCTCTCCCGCCCTGAACATTCATCGGATGTTCGACGAACATTCGACGAATCAAGCTCAGGCGCCCGACGTCGAACAGTTGTCGGCACCGAGCCGTCAGGTAGGGGGTGGCGGTAGGTAGGCTGGTCGATGCGCTGGTGCTTTTGCCACCCGGTGACCTTCCAGTAGGTCTCGCCGTCGACCTCGTAGCACTCCACCAGGCCCGCCTTGACCAACTCACCCACCATCACGGAAACGGCAATTTCACCGAAGTCGTCCGAAGGGAATACCTCCATCTTGAGGCGACGCGGCGAAGCCTTATGCACTCCTGCATCGTCAGCGAACGACCACATGCCTATGAACAACAGGCGAGCGTTCGGTGAACATTCGGCGATTTGTTCGCTTGTCCAGAATTCCGGCTTCACAGAGCGGATGCGCGCCATCACACACCTCCACGCGCAGCGACCTGCTCGACAGCTTCCACCAAGCGCCACAGCGGGCTCTTTGCACGGAGTGAGGCGCGGACCCGTTGCCGTTCCGCCTCGGCGCACAGGCGCTCACGGTGGTCGATCGGTGCGACGAGTGCGGCATGCTCCAGTGCAACCTGCCTCGCGTCGAAGCGCTCGTTACCCGATAGCCGCCTTTCGATCGTTGCCATCGCCAGCAGGGCGGCGTTACCATGATGCAGCTCGTTCGCTTGAGCAGTTGTCCTGGCCCTGTTCGGCGCGTCCACGCCGGCAGGGCTTTCGTTTGTCTGGGTCATGGCACACCTCACGCCGCCTTGGTTGACTCGCGCGCAGCGAGCAACTTGGTGAAGGCAGCATCGAGCTCGGCCGTGTGCCACAGGCTCATGCGCTGGCCGATCTTCTGAGGGCGCGGGAGCCTCCCCTCCTTGACGGCCAACCAGAACCAGGAATGGCTCACGCCCAAGCGGGCTGCGGCCGCCTTCGAGCGGACGTAGAGGGGAGAGATTGGGGTGGCGGTGACTGGGGACAGTTGGTTCATGGAGCACCTTGCGTTAACTGAGGTGATTCATGAGACCGCGAAGGCACCGAGAACGGCGCCCTTCTGCTAGCACATAGCCCTATCTGCTAGCAGACCGGGATTTCGCTTCCTTGTTCCACTTGGTACACCAGCCAAGGATGGTCTTTGCAGTGGTGAGCTCAGGGAATTGACGCATTGCTTCAGCGGCGAACTGCTCATTGGTGCGTAGCTTCGGGTGCTGGCCAGCGTGACGCTCTAGCCAGAGATCTTCTACTTTCTTTTTCGCGGCTTGCTTGCCGTCACCATCATTGGCGAGTCTTTGCTCAGCGTTTTTTTTGGCAAACAGAGAACGATGATGTCGTGCAAGGCGGGCGCGATAAATTGCTTCCAACCCCTGCGCCGAGGAGCTTGGGTGACGGCATTTGGCCATGCCACGCAGGTTGTCCCAGAACTCCCTAGCCTCCACAGCATCCGCGTAGAGCATGGCGGCGACAGCGCATCCATCATGTGACGTCCCCTGCAGCAGATGCCTTGCGTGTTCAGCCAGAACGAACCCAGCTATGAGGGCGGTCTCCTCTCTTTCCCAAGGCGGGGATGCGTTGAACGGAAGCGTGTTAAAACTTTCAAATCCCCCGTCGGATGGATAGACAAGACCGCAACAAATCCCGCCGTATTTCGACCATGCAACCGTGAGCGCATGCTCCTTGTCTTTCGATCGCTCGGTGGCAGCAGCCCAGGCTAAAAATGTATCTGACGCCTGTGCAATTTCTACCTCAGTGCGCCCTTCGCATTCTTTAAGAGTGTCTTCAAAGAGCTTGACCAAGTGCGTGACTCGCTCAAGCAACTGGTCATGGAAATGACGCGTCACAGTACCCATCACGCACACCTCTGCGCCCTTCAATAGTTGCCGCGCCAGCCGGGGAAGGTGCCCGGTTTTCGGGGATCAGCCTAGGCGCGGCGTAAAGTGGCCCACTATGCGGCGCGACTCAGCCAGCCTTGCGGTTGATGGCGACGACTTTGCCGCCGGCCTTCAGTCCATCCAAATAATCCGCCCATGCCTGCATCATGCGGGTGCGCTCGTCCAGGTACTGCGCGCGGTTGTAGGCAGCACGCACCTTGTTGCGCTCGGCGTGGGCCAACTGGCGCTCGATCACGTCCGGTGGCCAGCCCATTTCGTTCAGCCGCGTCGACGCCATCGCGCGGAAGCCGTGGCCGGTCATGGTGTCCTTGTCGAAGCCCATGTAGCGCAACGCAGCGTTGACGGTGTTCTCGCTCATCGTGCGAGCCTTGCCGCGGTAGCTGGGGAACACGTACTGCCCGCACCCGGTCAGGGGATGCAGCTCGCGCAGGACCGCGACGGCTTGCTGGGCCAGCGGCACGACGTGCTCCTCGCGCATCTTCATGCGGGCAGCAGGGATGCGCCACTGCGCACCGTCCAGGTCAATTTCCGCCCACTCGGCCTTGCGCAGCTCGCCCGGCCGCACGAACACCAGTGGTGCCAGCCGCAGGGCGCACTTCGTCACCAGCGAGCCTTGATAGGTGTCGATCGCGCGCAACAGGTCACCCACCTTCACGGGGTCGGTGATCGCCGCACGTGACGTGCTCACCACGGGCGCCAGCGCACCACGCAGGTCAGCGGAAGGGTCATGCTTCGCGCGGCTCGTGGCGATGGCGTAGCGGAACACCTGCCCGGCTCTCTGCTTTGTCCGGTGGGCGGTTTCATGGGCGCCCCGGTCCTCGATCCGGCGAAGCAGCTTCAACAGTTCCGGCGCTTCAATCTCGGCGATGGGCCGGTTGCCGATCCATGGGTTGAGCAGCTCATCGAACGTCCACTGCGCCTTTTCCAGCGTCGCGGCCGCCATGCGTGGCTTTTGCAACGCCAGCCATTCCGCCGCGATGACGGCAAAGCTGTTCGCCGCGCGCTCCTCACCCGCGGCCTTCACAGCCTTGCGCTGCTCGCTAGGGTCGATGCCAGCAGCCAGCAGCTTGCGGGCCGCGGCGCGTTTCTCGCGAGCATCGGCCAGGCCGGTGTCAGGGTAGGTGCCGAGTGACAGGCGCTTCTCCTTGCCCCCGTACCGATACTTCAGCCGCCACCACTTGCCTCCAGCCGGGGAGACTTCCAAGTACAAGCCGCCGCCATCGAACAAACGCTGCGTTTTCTCGGTGGATTTGGCCTTGCGTATCGCGGCGTCCGTGAGTGCCATTGGGGGCAACCTTCTCGGGGATAAGTGCTATTGCCCCCGATGTTGCCCCTTGTTGCCCCCGGATTGCAATAGACCTTATTGGGCTCTATCAGACACAAAAAAGGCCGGATCCCTTTCTATATCAAGGTTTGCCGGCCTTCATTGGACTTGCTTGGACTATCAAATGGTGCCGGCACCAGGAATCGAACCCGGGACCTACTGATTACAAATCAGTTGCTCTACCAACTGAGCTATGCCGGCGAGGCCGGGGGATTCTAGCAGGCCGCATCGCGGGGCGGTTCAGAAGCAGCCGGTGCCGTGCGCATCGATGCCCGCGGTACGCACGCGGCTGCGCCAGTCGAAGTTGCCGCCGTCGGCGACCACCAGGTCCAGCCAGTACTCGGGTACGCTCTCGCTGCGCTCGCTCATGCGCGCAGGGAAGCCGGCCGCGGTGACCTCGTCGCGGCGTTTGCGCGCATTGGCCGGGTCCTTGAACAGACCCAGCGAGATGGTGTTGGGCTGGTCGCCGGCGCTGACCACGAAGTAGTCGTCGATGTTGCGCGCCGCCAGCTGGCGCGCCACCGCCAGCGCCTGCGCGCGGCTGCCGGCGGCCGGCAGGTAGACCCACCAGCCGCTGGTCTGGCTGGCCTGTTCCTGGCGCGAGCGCATGCGCACGGTCTGCGCGGACAGCGCCTGGCGCGCGCTGCGCAGATCCTGCGGAGTGGCGAACGGGCCGAGCGCAAGGCAGCTGTAGCTGAGATGGCGCGGCGGGGTCGCCGCGGCCGGGACGGCTGCCGTTGCTGCCGCCGCCGGACCGGGAACCGGCAATTCCGACAGCAGGTGCAGTTCCGTCACGCCGGGATCACTGGGCATGCCGCCGCGGGCATACGGTTGCCCCAGCAACAGCCAGGCGCCCACTGCGATATTCAGCGCGGTCAACAACACGAACAGCAGGCGCAGGAACATCGAACCCCCATCAAACGGCAGCGGCCATCATTCTAGACGGACGACGTCATGGCGCATCGGCCCACACGGCAAGGCCGCGCAGCACGCCGTCCGGACCCAGCCGCGCCGGCAGCGACAGCAGCGGCAGCAGCGAAGCGGCGTCGCCGCCGCCGAGGATCAGTTGCGGCGTGGTACCCAGCCGCGCCGCCGCACGCGTGGTGAAGCGCTCGACCAGCGCTGCCGCCGCGTGCCAGCAGCCCGAGGCCACCGCATCGGCGGTGTTGTCGGCCAGATCCACGATCGCGCCCGGCCGCTCCGGTCGCACCTGCGCCGTGGCGCCCCGCAGCGACTGCTGCATCAGCAGCGGACCCGGCGCGATCAGGCCGCCCAGGTGTCGGCCATCGGCCGCCAGGGCGTCCAGCGTGAGTGCGGTACCGACGCCGGCCAGCACGCACGGCGCGTGGCCGTCGGCATGCGCCGCCACCATCGCGAGGAACCGATCCACGCCGAGCCGCTGCGGCTCAGCGTAGGCGTTGCGCACGCCGCAGGCTCGCGCCGGGGTGCGCAGCCAGGTCGGCGCGCAGCCGAACACCCGTTGTGTCGTCGCGGCCACCTGGCTTTCGCGCGCGGCATCGACCACCGATGCCGCAAGCACCCGCGTCGGCCGCGGCAGACCAGCCCAGGCCGATGCCAGCGCGGCCATCGGGTCAGCTTCCTGCCAATCCACCGCGCCGCGCGCCAGCCAGCCCTCCGGCGGCGCCTGCAGCGCCCACTTCAGCCGCGTGTTGCCGAGGTCGAGCAGCAGCCTCATGCGCGGCGTACCGTGACGTCTGCGCTGTCGATCCGGCGCACGCTGCCGTCGGCCATGCGCACCTGCAGCGCGCCGCGCCCGTCTACGCCGGCGCCCACGCCGTCGAACGCGCCCAGCGCCCCGCTCAGCCGCAGCGG
Organism: Rhodanobacter sp. FW106-PBR-R2A-1-15; assembly: GCF_058789735.1. Lineage (NCBI taxonomy): Bacteria > Pseudomonadati > Pseudomonadota > Gammaproteobacteria > Lysobacterales > Rhodanobacteraceae > Rhodanobacter > Rhodanobacter sp. FW106-PBR-R2A-1-15. The sequence goes on from NZ_JBYTEM010000028.1 coordinate 25,005, forward strand.
CTGACCGCGCAGCAGGTCGTGGCGCGCGTAGTCGGCGCTGAACGCGGCGAAGCCGTCGCGCTCGAACTGCCGCAAGCCCTCGACCAGGGCGGCGATCAACGCCGCCGCCGCACGGTTGCGATCCGGCGGCGTGCCGCCGGCGAGAGTCGCCAGGTCGCAAGCCGGCTGGCCCGCCTGTTCACGCAACGCCGGGGTCAGCCGCAGGTTGAGGCCGATGCCGATGACCGCCGCACAGGGGCCCTGGTATTCGCCGCTCAGCTCGACCAGGATGCCGCCCAGTTTGCCGCCGCCGTGGCGCTCGCCTGCGGCCAGCAGGTCGTTCGGCCATTTCAGCCCGGCCCCGGCGATGCCCAGGGTCTCCAGCGCGCGCAGCACGATCACGCCGACCGCCAGCGACAACCCTGTCAGCGCGGCAAATCCGGACTCGAAACGCTTGAGGCAGGACAGGTGCAGGTTCAGCCCGGGCGGCGACAGCCAGCCGCGCCCACGCCGGCCGCGGCCAGCCTGCTGGGTCTCGGCCAGCACGATGCTGAAGTCCTTCGCCGCGTGGCCGCGACGCTGCAGTTCGCTGGAGGTGGAATCGAGCTCCCAATGCACCTCCAGCGCACCGAGCGAGCGCGCCAGCGGTGCCGGCAGGGCGGTGCGGATCTGCCCCGCATCCAGCATCTGCAGCGGCCACGGCAGCCGGTAGCCGGCCGTGCCGCGAGCCTCGACCGGCACGCCGCGGGCGCGCAGGGCCTCGACCTGCTTCCAGATCGCCGCGCGGGTCACCCCGGCCCGTGCGGCAAGGCCGGCGCCGGACAACGACTCGCCTTCGGCCAGCAGGGCCAGCAATTGCGCCGGCTGCATCAGTCGGCCCCGCCAGCAGCAGCGGGCGAGGGACAATGTGGGGGATGGCGGGGCAGCTCGGACATCGGCGGATTCTAGCCCGCCCGACCGGCCCTGCGGCAGCCGCGGGCGGCTCGGCAGCACTGGTACGGCCTCGGTGTTTCTGCGACGATCGGAGTCTTCGCTTGAAGGTCAGGGAGTTCGATCGCCATGCGTGCCACCCATTGGCTTATCGGTTGCGCCTTGTGCGTTGCGGGGCTGGGCGGTGCCGCGGCCAGCAGCCTGGACGCCACCCAGGACCTGGACAGCTCCTCGCACGCCACGCTCGACAACGCCAGCTCGCATGACGCCAGCTGCAGCGGCGGCGATGTGCTGGGGCTCAACCGCGATTGCCCGCCGGCCGGCAGCAACGACAGTACCGGCAGCAGCTCCGGCAACGGCAACACCCGTTCCGGCGGCGGCTCCTCCACGCCAACGCCGGCCCGCCGGCCGCACCTGGGCTGGCAATCGCTGCTGCCAGGCTCGATCCAGTAACGCTCGGCGTCATGCCGGGTCCATGGTGGCAATCGCTGCGGGCGCGTTTTGAACCGGCGCCGATCGCCGATCCACTGTGGCGGCGCGCGCTGGCCGGCTGCCCGCTGGCACACCGGCTCGACCCCGAACGGCAGCAGCAGCTGCGCCAGCTGTCCACCTTGTTCCTGGCGCGCAAGCACTTCCATGCCCTGGCCGGCGCCGTGCTGGACGACTACTGGCGCCTGCTGATCGCCATGCAGGCCTGCCTGCCGGCCTTGCGGCAAGGCGGCGCCAGCCTGCGCGGCTGGCGCGAGGTGCTGATCTACCCCGGCGAGTTCAAGGTGCGCCGCAGCCACCACGACGACCGCACCGGAGTGGTCACCGAAGGCGACGAGATCCGCATCGGCGAGGCGTGGGAACGCGGCCCGCTGGTGCTGTCGCTGGCCGACGTGCAGCTGGACCTGGAGCAGCCGTGGGACGGCTACAACGTGGTCGTGCACGAGATGGCGCACAAGCTGGACATGCTCGACGGGCCGCCCGATGGCGTGCCGCCGCTGGTGGACATCCCGCGGCGGCGCTGGATCGGGCAGTTTCAGCAGGCCTACGACCGCCTGGTCGCCACGCCGGCGGAGCACTGCAACAGCCCGATCGACCACTACGCCACCGAAAGCGCCGCCGAGTATTTCGCCGTGGTCAGCGAGATGCACTACTCGCAACCGGCGCTGTTGCGCGAGGCCGAACCGGCGGTGGCCGAATTGCTGGAAATGTTCTATGGCCGCTCGCCGGCCGAGGGCCGCGCGCCGGCGGGCTACTGCCGCACGCGTTGAGCGCCGCGACGGAGCATCCGCAACCGCTCCGCTCTGTCGCCTCAGCTCGCCGCCAGCTTCACGCTGAAGCGCGCGCCGCCGAGTTCCGGCGAACGGTCGACCACCAGCTCGCCCTGGTAGGCATGCACGATGTCCTGCACGATCGACAGGCCGATGCCGTGGCCCTGCACCCGCTCGTCGCCGCGCACGCCGCGCTGCAGCACCTTCTCGATCTGGTCCTCGGCGATGCCCGGGCCGTCGTCCTCCACGCCCAGCCACAGGCCGGGCCGCTGGCGCCCGGGCCGCGGCTGCATCTTCACCACCAGCAGCACGCGATGGCCGGCCCACTTGAACGCGTTCTCCAGCAGGTTGCCCATCAGCTCCAGCAGGTCACCCTGCTCGCCGTAGAACACCGCGCCGTCCTCGATGTCGAATTCGCAGAGAACATTTTTGGCCGCGTAAACCTTCTCCAGGCCCTGCACCAGATCCTCGGCATGGCCGGCGATCGGCACCGCACTGGCGAAGGTCTGCCGGCCGGAGGTGGCCGCGCGCGACAGCTGGTAGGCGACCAGCTCGTTCATCCGCCGCACCTGGTCGAGCACGCTGGCGCGGCGCGCCGCCTCGTCGCCCGCCGTCGGTGATTCCAGCTGCGAGCGGATCACCGCCAGCGGCGTCTTCAGGCTGTGCGCAAGGTCGGCCAGGGTGTGCCGGTAGCGCGTGCGCTGTTCGCGCTCGTTGGTGATGAAGGCGTTGATGCGCTCGGTCAGGCCGGTCAGCTCCAGCGGGTACTGGCTGTCCAACTGCTCGCTGTCACCGCGCTCGACCCGGCTCATGTCGCTGGCCACCTTGCGCAGCGGAGTGAGGCTCCAGCGCAGCAGCAGCAACTGCAGCGCGATCAGCATCACGCCGAGGATCGACAGCCAGATCACCAGGGTATGGCGGAACACCGCGTTCTCGCCCTCGAACTGGTCCTCGGTCTGCGCCACCATCACGGTGAGCCGCACCGATTTTTTTTCCACGGTGTCCAGCGCCACGCCGTAGCTGTAGTAGTAGAGCCGGCCCATGCGGGTCTCGACCGGTCCCACGAACTGGCTCTGGCCCGGCTCCAGCAGTTTCAGGAAGGTGAAGTCGCGGCCGATCGCCGAGGACGATTCCCAGTGGAAGCCATGGTCGCCCAGCGCCACCGCGTACAGGCCCGAGCCCGGCCGCGAGAAGTTGGGGTTCGGCAAGGTCTCCGGCGGCAGCAGCCGGCCGTACCGGTTCACGTCGGTGCCGGTGATGTACGCGATCGCAAAATTCTCCAGCCGGTCGTGCAGCGTGCGCAGCGCGCGCGCCTTGTTGGTCTGGGTCAGGGTCAGCCCGACCAGACCGAGGAACCCGGCCAGCACGAACGTGGTGGCGATCGCCGCGCGTGCCGCCAGCGACAGCGGGCGGCGCGGCGATCCACGCTCATTCGTCGTCGCCGTCGGTGCGCGGGATGGCAAAGCGGTATCCGCGTCCACGTACCGTCTCGATGGGTTTGAGGGTGCCGTCCGGATCGAGCTTGCGCCGCAGGCGGCCGATGAACACTTCCAGCACGTTGGAGTCGCGGTCGAAATCCTGCTGGTAGATGTGCTCGGTGAGGTCGGCCTTGGAGACCAGCTCGCCGGCGTGCAGCATCAGGTACTCCAGCACCTTGTACTCGTAGCTGGTCAGGTCGACCGGCCTGCCCTGCACCGTCACCGTCTGCGCGGTGGTGTCCAGCTTGATCATGCCGCAGGCCAGGATCGGCTTCGACCAGCCGCTGGCGCGGCGCACCAGCGCGTTGATGCGTGCCAGCAGTTCCTCGACGTGGAACGGCTTGACCAGGTAGTCGTCGGCGCCGTATTTCAGCCCCTCGACCTTGTCCTGCCAGCTGCCGCGCGCGGTGAGGATCAGGATCGGGTAGCGCTGGCCGTGTTCACGCAGCGCCTTGACCAGCTCCATGCCGGACATCTTGGGCAGGCCCAGGTCGATGATCGCCAGGTCGAACGGCACCTCGCGACCGAGGTAGATGCCCTCCTCGCCATCCTGCGCCGCGTCGACGGCGAAGCCGTCGCGTTTCAGGCGCGCCGCCAGCGTCTCGCGCAACGGCGCCTCGTCCTCCACCAACAGGATGCGCATCAGCGTTTCTCCTTGCGGCCCGCGCTCTTGGCGGGCGGGTTCTTGGTTGACTGGGCGGATGACGGATTCTTGCCCGATTCGGAGGAGACCACCATCACCCTGACGTGGCCGTCGGCGGTGAGCACCTTGATGCGGTACTCCTGCCGGCGCCCGACCCCCCGCTGCTCGGCCGACAATATCTTGCCGCCGGTCTCCTGCTGCACCTGGAGCACCGCCTGGTCCAGCGTCACCGTCGACTCGGCCGACTGCGCCACGGCCAGCCCGGCAGCGCCGGCAAGCAGCGATATCAGCAGAGCAGGGATGAAGTTTTTGTGCGTCGTCATGGGTAAAGTCACCGCCCCGGCAACTGCCGGTGCGGCCAGCCTAGACAATCAGGCCTGAATACTGACCGGACGGGCGGTGGCTGTCACGCCGCCGCCGCGCACGGCGCCATCGCCTGCTCCAGCAGCGCCCAGCCGGCGCCAGGCAGGTGCGCGCCCTCGCTGAGCGTGCGACGGAACGTGCGCGCGCCCGGCTCGCCCTGGTACAGGCCAAGCAGGTGCCGGCTGATGTGCTTCAGTGCGGTGCCGCGCGCCAGCTCGGCCTCCACGTACGGCCGCAGGCGCTGCAGCACGCTCTCGCGATCAGGCAGCGGCTCGCCGTGCAGCGCATGCTCGAGCTGGGCCAGCAGGTACGGGTCGTGGTACGCCGCGCGGCCCAGCATCACCCCGTCCAGCCGCATCAGGTGCGCACGCACCTGCGCCACCGTGGCGATGCCGCCGTTGATCACCACCACCAGCTGCGGAAACTCGCGCTTGAGCCGGTACACCCGCTCGTAGTCCAGCGGCGGCACCTCGCGGTTCTCCTTCGGGCTGAGGCCCTTCAGCCACGCTTTGCGTGCGTGCACCACCAGCACCCCGACGCCGGCTTCCAGCATCAGCTCGGTGAATTGCTGCAGATCGGCATAGGCGTCCTGGTCGTCCACGCCGATGCGACACTTCACCGTCACCGGCACGCTGACCGCATCGCGCATTGCCTTCACGCAGTCGGCCACCAGCACCGGCTCGCGCATCAGGCAGGCGCCGAAGCGGCCCGACTGCACGCGGTCCGACGGGCAGCCCACGTTGAGGTTGATCTCGTCGTAGCCGGCCTCGGCGCCGAAGCGCGCCGCCTGCGCCAGCTCGCGCGGCTCGCTGCCGCCCAGCTGCAGCGCCAGCGGGTGTTCCTGCTGGCTGTGCTCGAGCAGGCGCAGCTGTTTCCCGCGCACCAGCGCCGCACTGGTCACCATCTCGGTGTACAGCCGCGCGCGCGGCGACAGCAGCCGGTGGAAGTAGCGGCAGTGGCGGTCGGTCCAGTCCATCATCGGCGCCACCAAAAGCTGCCAGGGCGAGGCACGGCGGTGGTTTTCGGTCATGTCGGAACATCTCGAGGAGGCTTGCGGGATGAATGCTACGTCACCCCGGCGTTTGCTCCTATTCCCGCGCGCTCCGCCGTACCTACCTGTCCGCCTTCGCGGTCTTTCTCACCGCAGTATTCGCCTGCGGCAACTGCACAGCGATTCGAACCAGGGGCGGCGACGCGGCACGATGTCGCGGATCGCCTCGCCATCGCGGCCGGGCAGGCGCGTTCCTGGTCGCTCGCGTATCCTAGGCAGTTGTCGCCGCGTCCATCCCGGCGCTCGCAAGGCACCGCGGCCACGGCCGCCCTCCCCGCGAGTCCCCGCCACCGGCCTGCCGGGTGGTCTGGCGTACGACTTCCCCGGCATCCGACAGCGCAACAAGGCGAGACGACCAACCATGGTGGCAATGGCAACCGAGCACGTGATCGACGTGCGGCACTGGAACGACAGCCTGTTCTCCTTCCGCACCACGCGCGACCCCGGCTTCCGTTTCGACAGCGGCCAGTTCGTGATGATCGGGCTGGAGACGGAAGGCCGTCCGCTGATGCGGGCCTACTCCATCGCCAGCGCCAGCTGGGAGGAGCACCTGGAGTTCTTCTCGATCAAGGTGCCGGACGGCCCGCTGACCTCGCGCCTGCAGCACCTGCAACCCGGCGACCCGCTGATCGTCACGCGCAAACCCACCGGCACGCTGGTGCTGACCGACCTCAAGCCCGGCAAGTACCTGTACCTGCTCGGCACCGGCACCGGGCTGGCGCCGTTCATGAGCATCATCCGCGACCCGGACACCTACCAGCGCTTCGACCGCATCGTGCTGGCCCACGGCGTGCGCCGGGTCGAGGACCTCGCCTACGCCGACTATCTGGAAAATCAGCTGCCGCAGCACGACTACCTGGGCGAACTGGTGCGCGAGAAGCTGATCTACTACCCCACCGTGACGCGTGAGCCGTTCCGCCATCAGGGCCGCATCACCGATGCGACCGTTGACGGCACGATGGGTGCGGCGACCGGCCTGCCGCCGCTGAACCCGGCCACCGACCGCGTGATGCTGTGCGGCAGCCCGGCCATGCTGGAGGACCTCGGCGCCCTGCTCGACGGCCGCGGCTTCCACGCCTCGTCGCGCACACGCGAGCCGGGCGACTACGTGATCGAGCGGGCGTTCGTGGAGAAGTAGGGCGCGGTACGCTTCAACGGCCCATCCACAGCCCCGCCGCGCTCCGCCTGGGTGCGGCGCTTGTCCACGCGGGCAAACACCCGCACATCGGGCGCGACCAACCGGGAAAACTGCCGATGGAAATCGCGCTCTACCTGCTCGCTGCACTGCTTATCCTCGGTGGCCTCGCCGGCACCGTGCTGCCGATGCTGCCGGGCATCCCGATGATCTTCGGCGGCATCTGGCTGGTCGCCGCGCTCGATGGTTACCAACACCTGGGCCTGGCCTGGCTGCTGGTGATCGGCGTGCTCGGTGCGCTCGGCGTGCTGGTCGACTTCGTCGCCGGCACGCTGGGCGCCAAGCGGGTCGGCGCCAGTCCGCGCGCGTTGTGGGGCGCCACGCTCGGCACCGTGGTCGGCATGTTCCTCGGCATCCCGGGGCTGATCCTGGGGCCGTTCGTGGGCGCGCTGCTGGGCGAGCTCAGCGCCGGCGCCAGCGTGCTGCGCTCGACCCACGTCGGCGCCGGCACCTGGCTCGGGCTGCTCGCCGGCACCCTGGTCAAGCTGGTGATCTCGTTCCTGATGGTCGGCCTGTTCGGCCTGGCCATGCTGTTCTAGACCTCCGGCACGGGCGCGCCGCGGCCGCCGCCGGTTACGCTGCGTCGGTCATCCACGGAGGAAAAAACCATGCGCAAGATCCCGGCCCTCGCCCTGGCCGCCACGCTGACCTTCGCCGGAGCGCTGCACGCGCAGGCTGCCCCCGCCGCATGGATCGAGCGCAGCAACGCCGACGCCAAGGTGTTGCTGGATACCATCGCCCGCTTCAACCCGGAGTTTGCCAGCCAGGTCGGCCTGCCCGGCTACGACAGCAAGGTGGCGGACCTGGAGCCCGGCATCGACGAGCGCTCGCGCGCCGCGCTGGTGCAAGCCAGGGACGGGCTCGGCAAGCTGCTCGCCACGGAGCAGGACCCGAACGTGCGCGGGGACCTCAAGATCATGATCGAGACCACCGCGCAGCGGATCGAGGGCATCGGCCTCGACCGCAAATACCTGTTGCCCTACCAGGACGTCGGCGCGCTGGTCTTCAACGGCGAGTTCGTCCTGCTCAAGGACGACGTCGACGCCGCGCGCCGTCCCGCCGCGCTCGCGCGCCTGCAGTGCTACGTCGGCAAGGCGCCCGGCTGCACGCCGGTCACCGAGCAGGCCAAGGCGCTGACCACGGCCCGGCTGGACAACAAGGCGCTGCTCGGCCCCTACCAGGGTGAGGTCGAGCAGAAGCTGGCCAACACGCCGCGCTACGTCGAAGGGATCCGCCAGCTGTTCGCCAAGTACAAGCTCGACACGCCCGAGGGCAAGGCCGCGCTTGACGCGCTCGATGCCCAGCTGAAGCAGTACGACGCCTGGGTGCGCCACACCGTGCTGCCGCGCGCGCGCACCGACTTCCGCCTGCCCGAGCCGCTGTACGCCTACCGCCTGCGGCAGGTCGGCATCGACATCCCGCCCGAGCAGCTGATGAAGCAGGCCGAGCTCGAGTTCATGGAGCTGCGCGGCATGATGCAGGCGATGGCGCCGGCGGTGGCCAAGGCCGAGGGCATCCACGCCACCGACTACCGCGACGTGCTCAAGGCGCTGAAGCAGCAGCAGCTCACTCGCGACCAGGTCGAGCCGTGGTACCACGAGGTGCTCGGCCACATCGAGGACATCATCCGCCGCGAACGCATCGTCACCCTGCCGCAGCGCCAGATGCAGATGCGCGTGGCCTCGGAAGCCGAAGCCGCGGCGCAGCCGGCGCCGCACATGGACCCGCCGCCGTTCCTCAACAACCATGGCGAGCGCGGCACCTTCGTGCTGACCATGGGCAACCCGGCCGCGAACGGCGACAAGAGCCAGGCCTACGACGACTTCACCTACAAGGCCGCCGCCTGGACGCTGACCGCGCACGAAGGCCGGCCCGGCCACGAGCTGCAGTTTGCCGCGATGGTCGAGCGCGGGGTGTCGCTGGCACGCAGCCTGTTCGCCTTCAACAGCGTCAACGTGGAAGGCTGGGCGCTGTACGCGGAGTCCGAGATGCTGCCGTACGAGCCGCCGGCCGGCCAGTTCGCCGCGCTGCAGGCAAGATTGCAGCGTGCCGCCCGCGCGTACCTGGATCCGATGCTCAACCTGGGCCTGATCACGCCCGCGCGCGCGCACCAGGTGCTGGTGCACGAGGTCGGCCTGTCCGAGCCGATGGCGCGGCAGGAGATCAACCGCTACACGTTCCGTGCGCCCGGCCAGGCCACCGCGTACTTCTACGGCTACCTGCGCCTGCAGCAGCTGCGCCTGCAGACCGAGCTGGCGCTGGGCCCGAAGTTCGACCGCCTGGCCTTCAACGACTTCGTGATCGGCCAGGGCCTGCTGCCGCCGGAGCAGCTGGCCGAGGCGGTGCGCACTCAGTTCGTGCCGGCGCAGCGCAAGCACTGAGAGGTTGTGACTATTCAACCTCTCAGACCGGCCACGAGGGCCGGGCATGAAACAGTCACACATGACTGTTTCATGTGAGCGAGTCCGGGCGTGTACCAGACTCGCGATCGAAGAAAACCACAGGAAGTGGTTTTCTTCACAAGCTCTGAGCATCAGCGCCGCGCGCTCTTCGCCAGCCAGCCGGCAAGCTGCACGGTGTCGCGGCTGAGCGCGGCGGGCAGCACGACGTAGTGCCGGCTCGGCGCCGCGCCGGGTTTCGCGATCAGCCGCGCGGTGCCTGCAAGCCGCAGCAGCGCCGGCTGGTCGGCGGGCGCCAGTTTCAGGGCCAGCCCGCCTGGCGTCAGCCACGCGCACGGCTGCTCGTCGAGGTAGGCCATGAGCGCGCCGAACATCGGCTGGAAGCGCAACTCGTGCGGACGGCCCAGGTGAGTGGCCGCATCTTCCAGTTCGCGGCGCAGCGCCGCGAGGCCCGGCGGCACACTCATGCCGGGTCGGGAATCACATACAGCAGCACGGCGAGGAAGTGCAGCACGCTGCCGGCCAGCACGAACACGTGCCACAGCGCGTGGTGGTACGGCAGCCGCCGCCACAGGTAGAACGGCACGCCCAGCGTATAGGCCAGCCCGCCGGCCAGCAGCAGCACGATGCCGCCGGTCTGCAGATGCTCGCTGAGCGGCTTGAACGCGACCATGCCGATCCAGCCCATGCCCACGTACAGCAGCACCGCCAGCCTGTGGTAACGCCCGAGCAGGCCCAGCTCCAGCGCACTGCCGGCCAGTGCCAGCGCCCACACCGCCACGAACAGGCTCCAGCCCCACGCCCCCGGCAGAGCCACCAGGGTGAACGGGGTGTAGGTGCCGGCGATCAGCACGTAGATCGCGATGTGGTCGAGCGCGCGCAGCGTCGGCTTTGCGGCCGCCACGGGGATCGAGTGATAGAGCGTGGAGGCGGTGTACAGCAGCACCAGCGAGGTGCCGAACACCGCGCAGGCCACCACCGTCAGCGCATTGCCGTGCAGCGCGGCGAACGCCACCAGCGTCGCCAGCCCGGCAATGCTGAGCACGATGCCGAGGCCATGCACGATGCTGCTGGCCAGCTCGTCGCCGAAGCTGTAACGGGGAATCGCCGCGACGGAGGTGGACATGGCATGGCTCCCGGATCCGGTTCGCGCCTACCTTAGCGGGCGCACCGGCGCTTGCCTACCGGCGACAATCCACATGCATGCCGTGCCCTTTCCGCCGAAGGCCATGGCCCTCCCTGGTTCAGAGCCTGACGTTCACCCCCAGGTAGAACGCGCGTGGCGAACCCGGAGTGATGTTGTTGTCGTTGTGCGCGCTGACGAAATACCGCTTGTCGAAAAGATTCTCGACATTGAGCTGCAGCCGCAGCTGCGGACTCAGCGTCAGGAACACCGCCGCGTCGTAGCGGGTGTAGCTCTTCAGCGTCACCTTATTGCTGGTGGAGGCGAACACCGACCCTTGATGGATCGCGCCGATGCCCGCACCCCACATCGGAGTGAAGTCGTAGCGGTTCCACAGCGAGGCACTATGCTTGGGCAACTGCGCCAGCCGGGTGCCGGCGGGGAGACTCGGCGACAACGGCCTGGTGATCTCGCCCTCCTGCCAGGCATAGCCGCCCATGACGCTCCACGCCGAAGTCAGCCTGCCGCTGAAACCGAGCTCGACGCCCTTGATGCGCTGGCCGTCCACCAGCAGCGACTGCGGCACACCCGGGTTGGTCGCCGGGTCCCAGGCCGGGTTGGTCACCGCCACGTTGCTGCGGTCGAGCCGGTAGACCGCCGCGGTCAGCGCCAGCGCGGGGCTCACATCCCACTTCGCGCCGAGTTCGCGGTTGGTGAACCGCTCCGGCTCCAGTGTGCGGTTGCCCAGCGTAAGCGAGGTGAGCTGCTCGCCCGCGCGTGGCTGGTGGGCGATGCTGTAGCTGGCGTACAGCGACAGCGGTTCAACCGGCTTGTAGACCAGGCCCGCGCGCGGCGACACCAGGTTGTCGGTGCTGGAGAAATCCTGGCCACTGCGATGGTCGTGGAAATCGACCGTGAAGCGGTCGTAGCGCAGACCGAGGACCGCCTGCCATTGCGGCGAGAACTCGATCTGGTCCTGGAGATACAGCGCGGCGACCTTGGCGATGCCGTGATTGCTGGGGTCGGTCGCGCTCTGCCGGAAATCGACCGGCAGCGTGTAGCGCGGGTCCGACACCGGCACCCTGGCCGAAGTCCCGGCGAAGGCGGGTCCGCCAAAATAGCCGGTGCGACGGAAATTGTCGGTGCTCTGGCGGCCCAGCTCGAGTCCGCCGAGCAGGGTGTGGTGGACTGCGCCGGTCACCAGTTCATACGTAAGGTCGGTCTGGTTGAACAGATTCCGGCGCCGGGTGGCATTGCTGTAGGCCGAGATCGACACCTGCGTGCCGGCGGCGTTGACCGCACCGGGAAATACATTCTGGTAGAACTTGTCGTAGTCGGCGTAGCGGGTGCGGTTGCGCAGGCTCACGCCGTTGCCGAAATCGTGGTCGACCAGGGCATTGAACGCGTCCACCGTGACCCAGGTCGGGCTCTGCCGCGGATCGCCGAAGAAGGTCGAGGCGGCGGTGGGCAGCGGCAACCCCCGGTATGACGGCACGCCGCGGTCGGTGACCCGCTCGTCGCGGAAGTGCTCGTAGCCCAGCGTCACCTGGGTGCGCTCGCCGGCGCGCAACGCGAGCGTCGGATTGATGCCGTAGCGCTTCAGCGTGACGCCGTCGCGGTAACTCCCGGAATCCTCGTACAGCCCGGTCACACGGAACGCGGCACTGTCCCCGACCGGCTCGCCGAAGTCGGCGGTAAGGCGCCGGCGCTGCTGCTCGCCCAGTTGCAGCGACAGCTCGCGGTGCTGCTGGCCATCGGCCGCCTTGCTGACCCGGTTGAGCACGCCGCCGGAACCGCCGCGCCCGAAGATCATCGCGTTCGGCCCCTTCAGCGCCTCCACCCGTTCGATGTTGTACAGGTCGCGGAAGTACTGCACGTCGTCGCGCATGCCGTCGATGAACAGATCGGCGGTGGAGCCGTTGCCGCGCAATATCGGCGCATCGCGGTGGCCCTCGCCCTGCCCCATGCCGACGCCGGGCATGTAGCGCACGGCGTCGGCCATGCTCGTCATCGCCAGGTCGCGGATCAGGTCGCCGGTCACCACCGTGATCGACTGCGGGATATCGCGCAGCAGGGAACGCGTCCGGGTCGCCGTGTCGGTACCGGCCGCCGCGTAGCCGTCGACACTCGCCGCGCGGACATTGACCGGCTTGAGATTGGTGGCCTGTTCCGGACCCGACGCGGATCCGGCGACGACGGGCGGGGCGAACGCGAGAAGCAGCGCCGCAGCGAGCGCCGCAGTGAGAGGGTTTGGATTGGACATGGAGCTGCCTTGGGTGGATGGGCGGGCACATCGGCCCGGTTGGGCATAGGACGATATTGATATTTATTCTCGTTTGCAAGATCTTACGATTGCTCCGCTTGCGCCTTCCACGCCATGCGGGAAGCTGCGCAACGATTGGCTTCAAGGCACCGCACCGCACGCCCGGCCGCCGCGAATCCACGCCCGCCCCGGTCCGTGATCGCAGCCGGAACCCGTTCGCGGTGGGCCGCACCCAGCCGTCCGCACGGCCGCCTGCCGCGCAGGCCGGCGCACCGAACCGCCCTTCGACGAATAGCCTTCTGGACGGCCACTTGCGCGGAAATTCGCGCCGGGCATAGCCTGCAGGCGCGTCCCCACGATCCCCCTGCGCCCCCGCGCAGCGTGCACGGATGCATCCAGCCCATCGCTGTCAGGAGGTCGCCATGTCGTCCGCAAGCCTGGCCGTTGCTCATCGTCCCCACCCCGACCGCATCGCCGCCATCAGCGCGGCGATCGCACTCAACCTGGCCGTGATCGTGATCGCCTCGCGGCCGAGCGCCCCGGCGTTTTTCCACGCGATCGAACAGATCAACCCGATACCCACGCTCCGTCTGGACGAACCGAAGCCGCCCCCGCCTCTGCCGCCGGTCACGATGAAACCGCTACCGCACCCGCCCGCCGCGCCCGTCGCGCACCCGCGGCCGCTGCCGAGCAGTCCGCCAGCCGCTGCGCCCGCCGCCGCAGGCAACGTCGCCGCGCCGCCAGCGGCCCCGAGCCTGCTGCCGAAGGCGGCCACGCCCGGCCCGGCCGCGGCGGCGCCAGTCGAGGCCAGCCTGGCCTATCGCTCGGCGCCGCTGCATTTCCCCACCCGCGCCCTGCAGCAGCGCATGCACGGCACGGTGCTGCTGCGCGTGCTGGTGGATGAAACCGGCAAGCCGGTGCAGGTGTCGGTGGAGCGTGGCAGCGGCTACCTGCTGCTCGACCGCAGCGCCGCCGAACAGGTGCTGGCCGGCTGGCAATTCCAGCCGGCGATGGTGGACGGGCAGCCGGTGCGCGCATGGGCGCGGGTGCCGGTGACGTTCGACCTGCGCGACTAGCACTTTCGCTGCTGGCGCCCGGCCGGCGAACGCGCCAGCCGGGCGCCCCGCGCCGGTGCCGCCGAAACACTATTGGCTTACGCACCTTTAACGATATGCATGCTCCACTGGCACTTGTTCACCCTGCCAGGTTCAACGCATGGGCAAGTACCAGCATCTCCTGAAAATTCTGCGCGCGATCGCGCTCGAGCACACCGGCGTCGAACACCCCGATCTCGCCACCATGGCGCGCGAACTGGGTCGCGTGGTGCACCAGGATGCCTCGGCGCTGGCCACCCGGCTGGCCGACCTGCGGCGGCGCCGGCACGGTTTCGAACGCTGGCAGCTGGCCGAGCGCAACAAGCCGCCGGTCAGCGTGCTGGTGCTGGCCTGGCCGCCGAACCACGCCACGCCGGTGCACGACCACAGCGGCCGGTGGGGTCTGGAAATGTCCCTGGTGGGCGCGCTCGAGGTGCAGACGTACGACCGCGCCGATTCCGGCGAACTGAGCCTGTATGGCCGCCATTGGCTCGGCCCGGGCGACGGTTTCTGGTTCGAGAGCGACTGCGCGCAGGCCTACCGCTGCCGCAACCTGTCGCGGCACGACACCGCGCTTTCGCTGCACGTCTACGGCGGCGAGCTGGCCGGGCACGTCATCGGCACGCAGGCCGAACCCGCCGGCCGCTGGATGGCGCCGCCACGACGCAACGCCATCGCCGGCCGCCTGTCCGGCTGACCCGCCCGCCACCGCACGCACGGGGGAGTCCATGTTTCGACGGGTCGCCATCATCGGCGGCGGCGCCGCGGCCGCCACGCTGCTCAGCGAGCTGCTGGAGCGTGCGGCGGCGCAGCCGTTGCAGCTGGACTGGTTCACCGGCGGAGGCGCGCCGGCGCGCGGGGTGGCCTACGGCACCATGTCGGAGCGCCATCTGCTGAACGTGCGCGCGGCTTCGATGAGCATGTTCGCCGGCAGGCCGCGCGGCTTCCTGGATTTCGTGCAGCGCGACGACCCCGCCGTCGCCGGCACCGACTTCCTGCCGCGCCGCCGCTATGGCGACTACCTCGAGGCAGAGGTGGCGCGCGCGCTGCGGCATGGCAAGACGCGCGGGCACCACGTCAACATCATCCCGTTCGCGGTCGATGCGCTGGTGCCCGAGCGTGATGGCGTCACCGTGATCCACGGCGAAGAAAGCCATCGGGCCGACGCCGCCGTGCTGGCGCTGGGCGCGCTGCCGCCGCAGCCGCTGGCCGGGGTCGACGCCGCCGCGCTCGCCAGCGGTCGCTACGTGGTCGACCCGTGGCCGCTGCTGGCCGGTGCCGCCGAGCTGCAACCGCCGCCGCGCAAGGTCGTGCTGATCGGGCTGGGGCTGACCGCGGTCGACGTGCTGCTGGAACTGTCCATGCAGTGGCCGCAGGCCGAGTTCGTCGCGATCTCCCGCCACGGCAGCTTGCCGGCGGCGCACCTGCCCGCAGCCGCCGCCCCCAGCGGCGACGGCGCCGAGCTGGTCGAGGCGATGCGCGACGCGCCGGAGATCCGCCGCTGGATACGCCTGCTGCGCGAGGCGATCGCGCAGGAAGGCACCGAGTGGCGCAGCGTCGTCGACAGCATGCGCCCGCACCTGCCGGCACTGTGGGCCGAGCTGTCGCCGGAGCAACGCGCGCGCTTCATGCGCCACGCGCGCTGGGCATGGGAGCGCGTGCGCCACCGCATGCCGCCGCAGGTACGCGAGGCGATCGCTGCGCTCGAACGCGACGCCCGACTGCAACGCCAGTGCGGACGCGTGCACGCGGTGGAGCTCGCCGGCGATGCGCTGCAACTGACCGTGGGCCACGCCGGCGCGACCCACACGCTGGACGCCGAGCTGGTGATCCAGACCGTGGGCCTGGAAACCGATCTGCGCCGCTGCAACCACCGGCTGCTCAGCCAGCTGCTCACCAACGCGCATATCGCGCCCGACCCGCTCGGCCTCGGCGTGCAGGCCGACAGCGACGGCCACCTGCGGCACGGCGAGCGCTGCTGGCCGAACCTGTTCGCCATCGGCAGCCTGCTGCGCGGCACCTTGTGGGAATCCACCGCGATGCCGGAAATCCGCCAGCAGGCGCGCCACCTGGCCGACCAGCTGCTGGGCAGCTGAGCGCCTGTTCATGATCTCCACATGCCCGGCGTTGCCATCGAGTGGCCCGCGATGACCGCCAGCCTGCTCACCGCCTGCATCGCTGCGGCGCACCTGCTGGGCCTGTTCGCGGCGATGCATGCGGTGATGCACATGCGCACGCCGCAGGGCGCGGTTGGCTGGACGCTCGGCCTGCTGCTGCTGCCCTACGTGACCCTGCTGCCCTACCTGTACCTGGGCTCCAGCCGCTTCCTCGGCTACCGCGCCGGACACCGCGCGCCGGCGGCGCCCGCGCTGTCCACCACGGCCGACGCCGCGGCGCCGGTCGACCCGGGCTGCGAGCGCTACGCCGCGATCAGCGCGCTGCAGCGGCGGCCGTTCCGCAGCGGCCACCGGCTGCGCCTGCTGATCGACGGCACGGCCGCGTTCGAGGCCATGCTCGGCGCGATGGCCGGCGCCCGGCACAGCCTGCTGGTGCAGTTCTTCATCATCCACGACGACACGCTCGGCCGGCGCCTGCAGCAGGTGCTGCTGGAGCGCGCCGCCGCCGGCGTGCGCGTGTGCGTGCTGTTCGACGGCATCGGCAGCCACGCGCTGCCGCAGCAGTACGTCGAGACCCTGCGCGCCGGCGGCGTGGCGATCCACCGCTTCGCCACGCGCCGCTGGCGCAACCGCTTCCAGCTGAACTTTCGCAACCACCGCAAGATCCTGGTGGTGGACGGCACGCGCGGTTTCGTCGGCGGGCTCAACGCGGGCGACGAATACCTGGGCCTGAAGCCGCCGCTGGCGCCGTGGCGCGACACCCAGCTGGAACTCGCCGGGCCGGCGGTGGCCGACCTGCAGCAGCTGTTCGCCGACGACTGGCACTGGATCACCGGCACGGCGCTGCCGCTGTGCCCGGTGCCGCCTGCCGACGGCCACGCCAGCGCACTGGTGGTGGCCTGCGGCCCGGCCGACCCGCAGGAGACCGGCTCGCTGTTCTTCGCCGCCGCGATCAACGCAGCGCGCCAGCGCGTCTGGCTGAGCACACCGTACTTCGTGCCCGACCACGCGGTGCGCGCCGCGCTGCAGCTGGCCGTGCTGCGCGGAGTGGACGTGCGCGTGCTGATCCCCGCACGGCCGGATCACCGCACCGTGTTCCTCGCCTCCACCCTGCACGCCTACGCCGCCGTGCGCGCCGGCATCCGCGTGTTCCGCTACCAGCCCGGCTTCCTGCACCAGAAGGCGCTGCTGATCGACCGCGACACCGCCGCGATCGGCAGCCTGAACCTGGACAGCCGCTCGTTCCGGCTCAACTTCGAGGTCGCCGCGCTGGCGGTGGACCATGCCTTCGCCGCCGAGGTGGCGGCGATGTTCAACGCCGACTTCACCCGCGCCAAAGCGATCGACGAGCGCGAATACCGCGAGGCACCCTACCTGCACCGGGTGGCCATGCATGTGGCACGCTTGTTCGACCCCCTGCTGTAGGAACACTCATGCACCGACTCGTCCTGTTGCTCTGCCTGATGGCCACCGGCGTGGCCGCCCGCGCCGGCGAAGCGCCGCGCTTCGTGGAACGCTCGCTGCAGCTGCACGGCGTCAGCTACCGCTACCAGGTGTTCGTGCCGGAAGGCTGGACGGCCAAACGCGACTGGCCGGTGGTGCTGTTCCTGCACGGCAGCGGCGAGCGCGGCAGCGACAACCGCGCCCAGCTCAGCCAGGGCCTGCCGCACTGGCTGGTGCAGCACGGCGCGGATTTCCCGGCCGTGGTGGTGATCCCGCAGGCGCCTGACGGCAGCCAATGGAACGGTGCGATCGAGGCAATGGCGCTCAAGGCGCTCGACGACAGCCTCGGCGAATGGCACGGCGACCGCCGGCGGCTCTACCTCACCGGCCTGTCGATGGGCGGCTACGGTGCCTGGCAGATCGCGCTGGATCACCCCGGCATGTTCGCCGCCGCCGCGATCATCTGCGGCGGCATCCGTCACCCGAACGACAGCCTCGAGCTGCAGGTGGAGGGCATTCCCGCCGACGTCGGCGACCGCTACGCCTGGGTCGCCGCACGCATCGGCGCGCTGCCGACGTGGATCTTCAACGGCGCCGATGACGACGTGGTGCCGCCGGCGGAATCGCGCCGCATGGACGCCGCGCTGCAGGCGCGCGGCAGCGAGGTGCGCCACACCGAATTCCCGGGCGTCGGCCACGTCTCCTGGCCGCAGGCCTACGCCACCGCGTCGCTGTGGCCGTGGATGTTCGCGCACCGCCTGGCGGCGCGCTGAGGAACCGCTACCTGCGCCCGCCGAAGCGGCGACGCCAGTCGCCGCTGGCGACTACCCAGCCGAGGTAGATGCCGAGCGCCACGCCGAGCAATTCGCACAGCGCGCGCAGGCCCATGTGGTCCGGGTCGTGCACTTCGGCCAGCTTCACCTTCAGCAGCTGCAGCGACTGCAACCGGCCGTAATTGAAATAGAACAGGTTCCACAGATCGCCACCGGCGGTCAGCGCGGTCGCCAGCAGGAACGACCAGCCGATCTTCTGGCCCCAGCTCCAGCCGTTGCGCCGACCCAGCCAGTGGAACCCGAAAAACAGCAGCAGTCCCGCCGCCGCCGAGATCAGGCCGGCCTGGAGCCCGCCGACGATCCCGTAACCCATCCACGACTGGTCGTACTGCATCGCCTGCCCCTGATTCGTATTGCCGCCGCAGCGCGCATTATGGGTCATGCCGGCGCATCGCGGCGCGCGCGCTAGACTGGGCGGACCCTCCCTGCGCCTGCCACGCCATGAGCCAGCCCCTCTCACCCCATGCCGCGCTGATCGTGGTCGACGTGCAGCCGGACTTCATGCCCGGCGGCACGCTGGCCTGCCACGAGGGCGACGCGATCGTGCCGGGCCTCGACGCACTGCTGCGCGCGCGCCGCTTCCGTCACGTGGTGGCGACCCAGGACTGGCACCCGCGCGGACACGTCTCGTTCGCCAGCTCGCACCCGGGCCACGCGCCGTTCGAGCAGATCGCGCTGTACGGCCAGTCGCAGACACTGTGGCCGGACCATTGCGTGCAGGGGACGCCCGGCGCCGCATTGCATCCGGGCGTGGACTGGTCGGCGCTGGACGCGGTGATCCGCAAAGGCAGCGACGGCGCCGTGGATTCCTACAGCGGCTTTCGCGAGAACCACGGCCCGCACGGCGCGCGCCCCAGCACCGGGCTGGCCGGCTGGCTGCGCGAGCGCGGCGTGGACGAGGTGTTCGTGTGCGGTCTGGCGCGCAACGTATGCGTGCTGTGGACCGCGCAGGACGCGCAGGCACTGGGCTTGCGCGCCAGCGTGCTGTGGCACCTCAGCCGCCCGGTGACGCCGGCCAGCGACGAAACCACCCGCGCCGCGCTGCAGGCACAAGGCATCGGCATCGTCACGTCGGCGGCATTTACCGGATAACGGTGAGGAGCTGGAGGTCGCGGCTCCCTCCCCCTGCCATGCAGGGGAGGAGCAGAGAGCGCTGACTTCCTCGCCTGCCGTGCGAGGAGCCAACTTCAGGCTTCGTCCTCGCCAGTCGCGCGCACCTGCAGTTCACCGTCCGCGTCGATCTCCACGCTGAGCGTGATCGGCCGGCAGCAGACCTGGCAGTCCTCGATGTACAGCTGGCTGGGGATCGAGGCGTCGACCAGGATCCCGATCGGTTCGCCGCAGTAGGGGCAGTCGATGGTGTGCGGGGTGAGCATGGCGCATCTCGGCAAGCGGGTCTGCGAGTACACCATGGCACCGTACCGGCGACGCTGCGACGCTCAACGCTCGTACGGCGACCACGCCTGCGGCAGGCCGATCCAGAACAGCGCGTCGCGCGCGCAGCGCGGCGCCAGCTTCAGCAATTCGTTGTCCTTGCTGACCAGCCAGCGCGCACCCGAGGCCTGCGCCAGTTCCAGGAATTTCTGGTCGTCCGGATCGGCGCAACGCGGCAGCGGCAGCGCGGCCGGCGCCATGGCCTGCTTGTCGGGCAGGCAGCGCACCAGCACATCGAACGCCGCCTCGATCGCCGGCCGGGTGGCGTCGGTGACCGGCAACTGCGGGTAGTGCAGCACGCGCCGCCACTCGTCGCGGCAGTCTGCTCGCGTCACCGCCTCGATCGTCCCGCGCTGCATCGCCACGTGCAGCGCGGCGGATTGCGCGTCGTGGAACACGAACAGGTCCAGGCACACGTTGGTGTCCAGCACGATGCGCGGCACGGGCGGCTCGTCGGCGTTCATCGCGCCATGATGAGGCAAGCGGGCCACGCGATACACTGCACGCCCCACCCCAGCCGGAGCCGCCGCCGATGGCCGAGCGCGAGTTCAACGACTACCTGGCCCGCTCCGGCGCCACACTGGAAGGTTCGCGCTATGCGGCGTGGCTGGCGATCACCCCGCGCCGCCACGGTTTCCCGGTGTATTACGCGATCTGCGAGAACCGCAGCTTCCGCGACAAGAACATTGCCGAGGCCGCCGCCGCCAAGGCGCTGGCCGACATGCAGGGCCTGGAAGCGGACGGCACGCCGATCTTCCCGGACGACTACACCGGCTTCGACGACTAGCCGCGGCGGCGGACAAGGTTCGCCCTACGCGGCGGCGCTCGCCAGTTCGCGCAAGCGTTCCACCGCCGCCGGGATCGCCGCCGGCGCATCCACCGTGAGCATGCGCGGCTCGTCGGCGGCCAGGCCGTTCTCCAGCTCGTGCGCCCAGGTCACGTGGTACGGCAGGTGCACGCCCCAGCCGCCCAGCCGCAGTACCGGCTCGATGTCCGAGCGCAGCGAGTTGCCGACCATGGCGAACTGTGCCGGCTGCAGCGCGAACTCGCCCAGCACGCGGCGGTAGGTAACGGCGTTCTTCTCCGAGACGATCTCGATGCGGCGGAACAGGTCGGCCAGGCCGGACTCGGCCACCTTCTTCTCCTGGTGGAACAGGTCGCCCTTGGTGATCAGCACCACCTCGTACTTCCCCGCCACCGCCTCGACCGCCGCGCGGATACCCGGCAGCAGTTCCACCGGATGCTGCAGCACGGTCTTGCCCAGCTCGACCAGGCGATGGATGTCGGCCGCCGAGATACGACCATCGCTGACCGCGATCGCGGTCTCCACCATCGACAGTGCCATGCCCTTGGCACCGTAGCCGAACAGCTTGAGGTTGCGCTGTTCGGTGGCCAGCATGCTGTCATGCACGTGCTGGTCGCCGAGGTTCACGTAGCGCCCCATGATGGCGGCGAACGCCTCGCCGGCCTGGCGGTAGTAGCCCTCGCTGTGCCACAGCGTGTCGTCACCATCGAAGCCGATCAGTTGCAGCATGGCTGCCTCCCTCGTCTCGCGCGGCTCAGCCGAAATCGCTACCCAGGCGCAAATTGATGTGCAACGCCGCGGCCAGTTCGCGCATTGGTTCGTTGTCGCGGGTCAGGGTGATCCAGCCGGCGTACGAATCGTCGTCGGTTTCCCACGTCCACAAGGTGTAGCCGGATTCGGCCAGGCGATCGTAGGCGATGCCGAGCAGGCTGCCGGCATCGGCATCGTCGAAATAGTCGTCGTCGCCCGGGTCGCCGCCCCAGTCGATCGACAGGTTCCAGCGCGCGGCCAGTTCGTCCAGCGCCTGCACCAGCGAGCGCACGTCGTCCTCGGCGACCATGAAGCCCGAGCGCCAGTCGATCACCCGCGCGATCAGCGCCACCGGCTCGGCGTCGCCGTCTTCGGCGAGCGCCTCGCGGTATTCGCCGAACTGCTGCAGCGCGGTCTCCTCGTCGCCGGGATTGATCAGCAGCAGCAGCTGCCACACCTTCGCCTCGACCGAGTCGTCCTCGTCGTCGAAGTCGCGGTCATCCTCGAAATCGTCGTCGTCGCGCATGTCAGGCGCCAACCTGCCGCCGCACCGCATCCATGTCGCGGATCGGGCGAACCTCGATCGCACCGGTACGCGACCACGGGAAGGTCGAGGCGATGCGCACCGCCTCGTCCATGTCGGCAGCCTCGATCAGGTTGAAGCCGCCCAGGTATTCCTTGGTCTCGGCGTACGGGCCATCGACCACGCTGGTGGCGCCGTTGCGCACGCGCACGGTGCGCGCCGTCGCCGGCGCTTCCAGCTGTTGCGAGTCGTGCAGTTGCCCGTTCGCGCGCAAGGCGTCGGCCTTGGCGAAGCAACCGTGCATCAAGGTGTCGAACTCGCCTTCTGGCAGCGCGCCCAGCAAGGCGTCGTCGCAGTAGATCATCACGAGAAACTTCATGGCGTCCTCGGCGGGGATGCGGGGCGAAGGAGCGATAATGCCGCAATGAGCACCGCGCCCGATAGCTTGCACGCCCTGTCCTGCCATCCGATCGCCTTCGTGCGCTCGCCGTATGCGCAGCGTATCGACGCGCCGCACCAGCCCACCGTGGTGGCCGGCACCGAGACGGGGGCGGCGGCCGAAGCGGTGGTCGAGTTCGTGGCCGGCTTCCCCGCGGCGGCGTTCCGCGACCTCGCCGGCTTCGAGCGCATCTGGCTGCTGTTCGCCTTCCACCGCAGCGAGGGCTGGAAGGCCGAGGTGCGTCCGCCGCGCGGCGGCGGCAAGCGCAGCGTGCTGGCCACGCGCTCGCCGCACCGGCCCAATGCGATCGGGCTGTCCGCGGTGGAACTGGTGGCGGTGGAGGAAGGCGCGCTGCGCGTGCGCGGGGTGGACCTGCTCGATGGCACGCCGATCCTCGACATCAAGCCGTATGTGCCCTACGCGGACGCGTTCCCGCAGGCACGCGCGGGCTGGATCGACACCATCGACGCGGCGCAGGGCCGCCGCTCCGCGCCGGGGCCGCGCAAGCCGCGTTCGGCGCGGCCACGCGGCACGGACGACGACGTCAACGCATCATGAGCAGCTGCCGCAGCAGGTGCTGCCGCCGCTGACGTGGATCTGCCGCGGCTCGGACACGCGTGCGGCCTCATAGCCCGCCTCCTGCAGTGCGGTGATGACCTGGCCGGAGGTCAGCTGTGCCGATACGTCGATCTGTCCGGCGACGGCATCCGCGGTGACCTTCGCGGTGGCGTCATGGGCACGCAGGATGGCGGCGATGGCGCCGGTGGCGCCGGCAAGATCCTTCACTTGAAACAGCATCGGTACGGTCTCCAGGGTTGAGGGCGGCCTATCCGCCGGCGGCGATGGTGACCGGCGCCCCGCCCGGGCGCCCTGACCGGGATCAGGGCCATCCCAGTCGGTGAGACCCGCGCCCGGCATGCTGCGCGGGCCGGCGCGGAGCGCTCCGCCGCCGGCACCGGTGCATTGGCAGTGGATCGGTTCCAACCCTGGCCGCGCCAGTTCCGCACCTGGCGCGGCCTTTTTTTGCTTCATGGAGCGCCGCCTCGACTCGAAATGTCCACCCCCCTCGTCATTCCGGCGAAGGCCGGAATCGCACTTCAATCGTGAAGAGGTGCATCGTGTTGGCCATGACCTCTGGTTGGCGACTCACGCGTGATGGCTCTCTTTGTCGTTCAAGTGCGATTCCGGCCTTCGCCGGAATGACAGTGGGGGGATTGTCGGAGCCTCGACACTGTGGGCAGTGACCATGGAAAAGACCCCTCAGCGGGCCGCGGTGCGCGGCGAGCGCGCTTCTGAAAATATTCCGGACAGCAGGCGCAAGCCGGGATGACGAACAAAACCGGATTTTCGGGGCTCCCTCACGGCGGCGTCGCAACCACCGGCAGCCACGGCGACACGCGCGGGCGCTCCAGCGCGGCAAGCAGCGGCGGGTCGCGGTCGTACACATCGGGACGGAAGCCGACCCGGCCGTCCTCGCGCAGGTCCACCGTCCAGTACGCCAGCAGCAGGGTCACCGGCTTGCGCAACATCACGGTCTGCGTCTTCAGCGTGTCGATCGCGCCGTCGATGCTCGCGCGGTCCCAGCGCTGCTGATCATCCAGCAGCAGCTCGGCCAGCTCGCGTGGACGTTCCACCCGGATGCAGCCGGAGCTGAAGGTGCGCTGCTCGTTGGCGAACAGCTCCTGGTGCGGGGTGTCGTGCATGTATACCGCGTAGTCGTTCGGGAAGCGAATCACCAGCCTGCCCAGCGAATTGCCCGGGCCGGCGTCCTGGCGCAGCACGATGCCGCGCGGGTTGGCCCAGTCCACGCTGGAGGGCGACAGCTCGCGGCCCTGATTGTCCAGCACCCGGATGCGGTTGGCGGCAAGGTAGCCGCGGTTCTTGCGCACCTTCGGCAGGATGTCGTTCTTCAGGATGGTCGGCGGCACCGTCCAGGTCGGGTTGAGCGTGAGGTAGGTGATCTTCGACTTGAACACCGGCGTGCTGCGGTACGGCTTGCCCACCTGCACGCGCGAGCGCCACACCGGCTTGCCGTCCTTGTAGTAGGCGACCTGGTAGCCGGCGATGTCGACCACCACGAAATCGCCCTGCAGCTGGTACAGCAGCCAGCGCGCGCTCCAGGTTCACGCGCAGCTGGTCGATCCGCGCCGCGACCGGCACGTTCAGCGCCGCCAGGGTGGCCTTGCCCAGGTGGCCGTCGGGCGTCAGGTACTGTTCGCGCTGGAATTGTTTCAAGGCGGCCTCCAGCGTCGGGTCGTACAGGTCGTCCACGCCCGCACCCACCGCATAGCCAACCAACTGCAGCCGCTGGCGCAGTGCCGGCACGCGCGCATCGTGCGTGCCCGGCTTCAGCGTGGCGCCGTCCGCGATCGCGGGCCAGCCGCCCTGCGCCGCCACCTCGCGCAGCTTCGCCAGCGCAGTGCGCAGCTGGCCGTACAGCGGATGCTGCGGCCGCGCCCGCGCGAACAACTCGCCAACCGTACCTTGCGCCAGCGCATCGCGCACCGCCTTGAGGCCCCGTGCCTGGTCGAGCTGGCGCGGATCGAAGTTCCAGTGGGTGTCCAGCGTGGCCGGATCGACCTTGCCGCGATACAGATGCAGCAGCGTGCCAAGGCAGGCATCGGTGGCCAGCAGGTCGAACTGCGCGCGCTGCTGCGGCGTGGCGCGCGGGTCGACGAGCACGGCGCGCCCGCGCTGCAGCTCGTCCAGCGCATAGTCCTGCGGGTCGAGGCCGTCCGTGGCCACATCGCGCAGCGCGGCCAGCAGCTGGTCGAGGTCGTCCGGGCGCGTCCACGCCGGCGCGAAACGGTTTTGCTCGTAGAACACCGCCACCGCGCCGCCGGGCGTCCCGACGGCATCGGCGTCGGCATGCGCGCCGCGCCACTGTTCGACCCGCTCGCGGATCTGCTCGGCCACCGGGCTCAGCGGCTGCTCGCCCGCGGCCTGCCGGACGTCGGGCTGCTGCGCCTGCGCGGCCACTCCCAGCAGCAGGCCCAGCAGGATGATGACGCGAACGGCACGGGGGATTTTTGGCGGCACGGCACGATCCTGCGCAGGGGATGCCGCCTGTCATAGCACAGCTGCCGGTCGGCGCAAGCGCCGGCCGCGCGCGACGGGTTCTTAACGAGGGGCTGCTAGGATCGACCACCGCATGCCCGAGCCGATCCCAGCCCTGCCGTTTCGATGAGCCGATTTCCACGCCCCGCCGCCGTCCTGATGCTGCTTCTCGGCAGCGGTTTCGCCACGGCGCATGCCGCGGAACCGTCATTGCAGGACGCGCTCAGCAAGCTCGCGCCGCACGCGAACCCGAAGGTGATCGCGCTGGCGCTGGCCGCCACCGAATGCGCCACCGCGCAGGGCCAGCCGCCTACCGACCGGCTGGCGGTGATCGACTATTCGAAACCCTCCACCGAGCCGCGACTGTGGGTGTTCGACCTGGCCAAGCGCAAGCTGCTATACCACGAGCTGGTGGCGCACGGACGCAACACCGGCGAGAACCTGGCGACGGCCTTCTCGAACCGGCCGGAGAGCCTGCAATCGAGCCTGGGCCTGTTCCGCACGCTGGGCACCTATGACGGCCACAACGGTTACTCGCTGCGCATGGAAGGCCTCGAACCGGGCACCAACGACCATGCGCTGGAGCGCGCGCTGGTGATCCACGGCGCGGCCTACGTCAATTCGGCCATCGCCCGCCAGCAGGGTCGCATCGGCCGCAGCTACGGCTGCCCGGCGGTGCGCAACGCGATCGCGCGGCCGCTGATCGACGCGCTCAAGGGCGGCCAATACGTGTTCTCCTACTACCCCGATGCGCGCTGGCTGGGCAGCTCGCCCTACCTCAAGTGTGGCGTCGGGCGCGCCATGACCGCCAGACTCGCCGCCCCCTGAAGCCGCGCCGGCGGCATGCACGCCGACGCGGCGCCTTCAGCGCGTCGCCCCCAGCAGCCCCACGTGATAACCGGCCGCGCGCAGCCTGGCGGTCGCCTTCGCGTTCAGCACCAGCAGCACGATCAGGCTGATCAGCGGCACGAACATCAGCACGATCAGGATCACCCGCACCAGCATCGAATAGCCCAACCCCGAGCACAGGCGGAAGGTGCCGATCAGCCCCATCAGCGCCGCAGCCAATACCACCAGCACACCGACCGGACCGAGCCAGACCCGCGCGGCGGCGCCCGCGAAATAGGCGAGGATCGAATAGATGATCAGCTTCTGCGCGCTGGCCACCTGCCCGATGCCGGCGTCGCTCGCCGGCGGCGCCGCGATGTCGGCCTTCGGCGCCTCGTACGGATTGTAGGTGTTCATTCCCTTTCCCCTGTGGATGGACGACGCAAGGCGGTTGCCCGCCGCTACCGGCACGGCGACACGGGCGACGCATGCACGGCCGCGGCCCGATGGTCGAGCCGGTGGACTGCCGAAGCTGCGATGCGTATCCCCCTGTCCCCTGCCACGGCGATTATGCCCGAAGCCGCCGTGCCCACCGCCCCTTCAGGGAAGCGCTGATTTCGCTCGTCATCCAGCGAGGCGCCTTTCAACAGCCGGAGGCTGGTCAAGCTGGGATCCAGCGCCTCCAAACTGCTGAACGCAAGGGCGCTGGATGACCAGACCTTCGTCTGTTGAAAAGCGCTTCCTGCCTTCGCAGGAATGAAGAGCAAAATCAGGGCTTCCCTAGCGCTCGCCGGGGGACTCGCGCAACAGCGCCCGCATCTTCAGGTACACGCCGTTGCTCCAGCCGAAGCCGATCACGTTGGCGGTGTAGCCGGCGCTGATCTTCACGTCCGCGTTGCCGCTGGCCATGTTGTATTTCTCGCGGATGGTGCCGTCGTGGGCGAGGCTGCGGTCGATGGTGGCGGTGAATTCGCGCGCGATGCGGCGGGCGTCGTCGTGGAAGCCATAGGCGTCCAGCCCGGCCACCGCCAGCCAGTTGGTCGGCGCCCAGCCGAACGGCGCATCCCACTGCGCGCCGCTGGCGTGGTCGCTGGTCTGCAGGCCGCCCTTGCGCTCGAAGATGCCAAGTTTTCCGCGCAGCGATTCGGCCTGCGCCTGCGAAGCCGCGCCGGCCCACAGCGGATAGAAAGTGGCGACGAAGTGATAGTCGGACGGCTTGCCGCGCACGAAGTCGTAATCCATATACATGCCCTGGTCGGCACGCCACAGGTACTTGTCGATCGCCGCGCGCCGTGCCGCGGCGGCATCGTTCCAGCGTGCCGCATCCGCCGCGTTCCCCAGCTGCACGGCGAAGTCGTGCAGGTCGCGCTCGTAGCGGTACAGCAGGCTGTTCAGATCGACCGGCGCGTAGTGATGGGTGGAGCCGCTGAACGGACCCACGCGGAAGCTGGTGTCGAAACCCGACTCGCGCATCGCGCGGTCGCCGAGGTAGAAGTCGGCGCTCAGACGATAGCCTTGCGACCAGGCGCCGGCGCAGACCTTCGAAGCCTCGACGTCGCAGCTGGCGGTCTTCAGTCGCGCGGCTTCGGCCGCATCCGGATGCTCGGCGGCCTTGACCAGGTAGCCGGGATCCTCCGACGGGTGCGCGAGCAGCCAGTCGATCACGCCGCGCAGGTAGCTGCTGTCGCGCATCTCCAGCACCGGCGCGGCGCCGCCATAGTCGTAGTAGCGCGCCAGGCCAGTGTCGCCGGCCTGATGCTCCTTGCGCGTCCAGGTGGAGTAGTCGCGCACGGCGAGCGGATACGCGTGTTCGAGCCATGCATGCGCTTCGGCCTTGCTCTGGAAGCTGTCCGGGTCGTCCAGCACGGCACGGATCATCGAGCTCAGAAACGGCGGCTGCGAACGGCTGAGGTAATAGGTGCGGTTCGCGTTGAGCACCGCGCCGTAGTACTGCACCTCGAACAGCGCGTTCTCGACCATGTCGCGCGCCAGCGCCTCGCGGTGGTCGGCGACCAGGCCGAGCACGATGAAGTAGCTGTCCCAGCCGTACATCTCGTTGAAGAAGCCACCCGGCACCACGTACGGATGCGGCAGATAGAGCAGCCCCTGCTGCGGCAGCGAGGTCGACGCGATCTCGCCGAGCTGGTCGATCGCCCGCGGCAGCACGTGCACGTCGACGTTGCAGCGCTGTTTCACCGCGGCCAGACCCGGCGGTGTCGGCAGGTTCGCCGGCAGGTACAACACCGGCCGCGTGTCCACCTTGGGATCGCGCAGGGCCGAGCAGTCTTCCATCGAGCGTGTCAGCGTGGTCCACGCGTGGTCGATATAGGCCTCGGTCTTCTGCGCATCGGGCGCCTGCTTTGCGGGCGCCGCGGTGACGAAGACCAACGACGCGAGCAACAGGAAGATTCGGGACAGCGGTTTCATCGACATGATCTTGCGTCCGGGGAAGGGGCGTGGCCTGCATCATCACGCCGCTGGCACCGTTATGCTAGCGACGTCCTCCCGTGCCGATGCGTTCGAAGGAACCGCCATGCGCGTCATCCCGCTGCTGCTCGCCGTGGTCATGCTGTCGCTCCCGTTGCCGCCGGCCTCGGCGCAGACGCTGCGCGTGATGAGCTTCAACGTGCGCCTGCCCAGCCCCGACGACGGCGCCAACCGCTGGGAGCTGCGCCGCGACCTGATGGTGCGCACCATCCGCGAACAGGCGCCCGACCTGATCGGCACGCAGGAGCTGTACAAGCTGCAGGGTGACTATCTGGTCAGCAAGCTCACGCACTACGCCTGGTTCGGACGCGGCCGCCGCGGCGGCGACGGCGACGAGCACATGGGCGTGCTTTACCGCACCGACCGGCTCAAGCTGGTGGAGTCCGGCGACTACTGGCTGTCCGACACGCCGGACGTGCCCGGCAGCATCAGCTGGGGCCATCCGTTCCCGCGCATGGTGACCTGGGCGATCTTCGAGCTGAAGGCCGGCAGCCAGCGCTTCTACTACACCAACACACACTTCCCCTACCGCGACCAGGACGAACCGGCACGCACCCGCGCGGCGCAGGAAATCCTTCATCGCCTCGAAGCCGTGCCCGCGAACCTGCCGATCGTGCTGACCGGCGACTTCAACACCACGCCGGCCAGCCCTGCCCATGCACTGCTCACCGGGCTGCTGCAGGACGCAAGGCTTGTTGCCGACACCCACAGCGGCCCGGAAGCCACCTTCCACGATTTCACCGGCACGCCGGACCGGCGCATCGACTGGATCCTCTACCGCGGCCTGCACGCCACGGCACTGCGCACGATCACCACGCACCAGGACGGGCACTATCCGTCCGATCATTTTCCGGTAGTCGCCGAACTGCACTGGCCGCAGCACGGCCCGGCGCACTGAGTCGCCGCTTCAGCCGACCGTCGTCATCGCAGCGCGCGGCCACGCCGGACGCTGCATGCTCACGCGCCGTCGCGCGTTTCCCGCAGGCGCAGGATGAACACGATCACCGGCACCGCCGCACCCGCCAGCGCCCACGGCAGCCAGGCGTGATCGTGCAGCAGCCAGATCGACGTGGTCATCGACAACACGATCAGCGCGACCGCGCTGAACTTGGCGCGCCGCGGGATCGTGCGATCACGCTCCCAGCGCGCGATCGCCGGCCCCAGCCGCGGCCGTGCCAGCAGCCAGCGGTGCCAGCGCGGCGAAGCACGCGACCAGCAGGCGGCGGTCAGCAGCAGGAACGGCACCGTCGGCAGCAAGGGCAGCACCGTACCGACCACGCCCAGCACCAGCGACACCGCGCCAAGCGCGAACAACAGCCAGCGCATGAGGCGAGCGCGGCGTGGTTCCGGGGCGGCGGGGTCGGACATGGACAGGAAGCGGGCTCGCTAACAGGCGCCGATCGACTCTAGCGCATGCCGACAGAATTGCTCAGCGGACCTCAGCAGATCCTGGCCCACAAGCCGCCGTGCGGATTATTCGAGTTCGGCGGCTGTTACCGACCGAAGCCACCGTTGATATCTACACTGGATGCCTGTGAAACCGGCAATACTCCAAATTGAGCGCCCTCGGTTTCTCGGCGAACCCGTCACTCCTCGTGGACATAGCCCCCGTAGATCAGACCAGCTCGACGCATTAGGTCTTGGTTAGTTCCTGGCCCGAGGTCGACCAAGCGAATCCCTCGTACTTTGCGAGATGCGGAATATTGGCTGAGATCGAGCATATACGCTTCAAACAGTCGGCCTTGAGATTGCGTTTTTAGAGTGACGCGTGACTTTACGGGATGAACCAATCGTAGATCCACGAGTTGATTGATGGCGTCCCTTCGCGGACCTTCAAGCTTCTGGTCGACAAGAAATACATTGCTCTTAGCATCGTTTAGGCAGAAATCCCTGAGGTGGGCAAACGCTGCCTCTAGATAGTCGCTCTCATCTGCCGTGTCACGTTTCAGTTCGGCTTGTTTCGACGGAAAGTAGTCACCCGTGCCGTTATTGACATCTTCGGTGCCGACATGGCTCCGGCGGGCATCATCGCTGAGCCGATTCCTTGCTTTAGAGATAGCTTTCGAAAGAATGCCCACGAAGTCTCGGGCCACGCCGCCAGATGCGATAATTAGTCGTTCAATCGAGGACTTTTTGATGATGTCAGAGGTTCGCAACCCCGCCTCTTTGGTCAGGTCGTCGAGAACGCTATGCAGGAATTTACGTAGTGTTTCGAACTCTTCTAGAGAAACATCAAGGTTAATCTCTTTTACGTCGTCGTTCTCTTTCATTCCGATTGGAGGATCGCCGTGTACATACCACACGCTGCGATGCTTGATCGTCCCGATCTTTAACCAAACATTACTTCCCTTTGCGATGCGATGAAAGTAGTCAATGACCTTCGGCTGGTCGACCTTTCGAATGTGATACAGATCGTCGAGGATCAAGAACGAGGGACCGTCCGATAATTTGGATAGCTTCTGGAAGAGATCCCGGTACTGCATTATGTGTTGGTGAAGGTATTCCACCTTCTGGTGCACATAGGTCGAAGTGGTTTCAGTGGCCATCGATGTTTTTTCGGCTGATGAGGCAGTTGCGCCGCCCCCAAGTCCATGTATGTCGACTCCAAACGATCCACCGACCGTGTTGGCGACCTCGCCACCCTGCGACTTCTTCTGCCGCACCTGCACCGCGTCCGCCTCATGCAGTTGGTTTTCTAAGTCTGTGATCAAACCGCCCAACTCCCTTCGGACGTCGGCAGTTGCGACTTTGTTGAACGCTGGGCGCTTCGGAGCGGCGCCGAAAAGTTTGTCCCAGAACTTGACCTTACTGGCGGGCGTCGTGGCGGCCTCGTCCAGCCAAGTAGCGAATGCTTTAAGCGTGCTTACGAGAACGCTTATCAGAACATCCGGGTAGGTATGCCCCTTGAATGTTTCAAGATCAACAAAGGCTACCGGTCGCCTATTAACAGTGAGGTCCGCGGCCGTCTTGCGTAGAAGACTTGATTTGCCCGAGCCGCGACGCCCGAACACGATATGGTGCTGCTTGGAGGTTGCGCGAGCCAAAACGCCAGCTGCTGGTTCAACGAATCGTTGTGCGCCGGAAGGCGTCGCACGCATCACTTCCTCGCATAGGACGAGCAGGTTGTCGACAGCATCGCTATCAAGCTGTGTTGCAACTATCTTCGTAGCCATCCATGAATCCTTCGGAGTGTTTGGGCGGTCGCTTTAATCGTCGTTTCCACTTGCGGGAGTTTGTGTCGCGGCTTCTTCACGCTATGGTGCTCTGTGCGCCTCGTGCAGAACCAAACTTACGCCAAGCATCCAAGCTTTAAAGCTGAGATTCGGCACTAGCCCGGCCCCTAGTTGGTAGCCATCCTTCGTGCAGCAGTACCCAACCCGTCAATCCAGCTTACGCCTAATGGAGCCACTTATCTCCAATATTGAAAGTCGATTCTGGCCGGTAGCGGCCCTCCGCTACAAAATCAGCAGCTCCGTCAGCTGACCATTCCAGATCGGTGACGACGATCAGTCCGTTCCGGTTCCGCAACCAATGCATCCTGGCACTCGCGCATCAGCGCGTGCCGACACGACAGAACGTGCTGCCCCTTGTCGCAACCTACTGCTGCATCAACTGCTCGACGCGCTCGCGCATGGCCCGGCCGAGGCAATCGGCATTCGCGCCGCAGGCGTCGCGGCTCCTGAGCCATTCGATTTGCACCTGTTTTACCGCGCCGGCATCGTCGCCGGCCAGGTTCAGCGCGCGGCGCCAGGCTGCGGCGATGCTGCGGTCGTAGCCGGCGAGCGTGGGCGAGGTGCAGATCGTCCGTTCGACGGTAGAGTGCGCCTTGCTGCAGGCGAACGAGGCGCGGATCGGCGCACCCGGTTCGCGCCGCTGCAGCAGCAGCACGTAGCCGCCGTTGTCGTAGTTGGTCAGCAGTTGCCCGGACGGCAGCCGCACCAGCCAGGCGCCGTTCCACGGCGAGTTGTCGGGCGTGCAGCGGATCTGCACCGGCGTGACCACCGCATCCGGCAGGTCGAGGCCAAAGTCGTGCAGGGTCGGTGCGGTGGGCGTGTCGAAGCGTGCAGGGCGCGGGAAACGCTGGCCGATGAAATCCTGCAACCTGCCCGGCGCGAGGTCCGACAGCGCCGGCTGCATGCAGGCGCGCGAGTCGTCGTCGAGCGCGATGCCCGCCGCGCCGATCTCCAGGCGGCGGCCGAGCAGCCGCGGGTCATCGGGGAACCAGGCCCAGCGCGGCTGGTCCCGCCGGTCCACGGCGACTTGTACCACTTCCCACGTGCCCTGCAGCTGCGACGGCGAGACCGCTCCCGTGGCGGCGCCGGCAACGAAGCACGCGCCCAGCAGCAGCCAGCGCCAGCACGGCAAGGCACGCAAACGACGAAGCAGCGGGGTGAAGGGCATCGTGCGTTTCCGGCGAAGACCTGGCGGCGGGCAACCGGCGCTGATGCTTGCGCCTGGATGGAGTCTACGGGAATCGGCACCTGCTCCTGTGCCTGGCATCACGCAAAAAAAACCGCCCGGGTCGCTCCAGGCGGTTTCGTTCCCAGCAGGCGCTACCGGCTCAGTCGAGCGCACCATCCAGCCCGCGCCGCTTCAGCAGCGGCTCGATCTTCGGCTCCTGCCCGGTGAAGTCGCGGAACAGCTGCAGCGCGTCCTTGCTGCCGCCGCGCGACAGCAGCGTCGCGCGGAAGCGGTCGCCGTTGGCGCGGGTGAGGCCGCCGTTGGCCTTGATCCAGTCCACCGTGTTCGCGTCCAGTACCTCCGACCAGATGTAGGCGTAGTAGCCGGCCGCGTAGCCGCCCATGATGTGGCTGAAGTACGGCGTGCGGTAGCGCGGCGGCACCGGCGCGTAGTCGGTGCCGTTGGCCTTCAGCGCGGCGGCCTCGAACGCCATCACGCCGTTCGCTTCGGGGATCCTGTCCGCGCCGAGCTGGTGCCAGCTCTGGTCGAGCATCGCCGAGCCGAGGTACTCGGTGGTGGCGAAGCCCTGGTTGAACTTCGAGGTGGCCAGCACCTTGTCCAGCAGCGCCTTCGGCATCGGCGCGCCGGTCTGGTAGTGCTTCGCGTAGTTGGCCAGCACGCTCGGCCAGTCGGACCACATCTCGTTGACCTGCGACGGGAACTCCACGAAGTCGCGCGGCACGCTGGTGCCGCTGAAGTACGGGTACTGCACGTTCGAGAACATGCCGTGCAGCGCATGGCCGAACTCGTGGAACATCGTGGTCACCTCGTCCCAGGTCAGCAGGGTCGGGCCGCTGGCCGGTTTGGTGATGTTGAGGTGGTTGGCCACCACCGGCAGGTTGCCGGTGAGGCCGGACTGCTGCACGTAGGCGTTCATCCACGCGCCGCCGCGCTTGGACGGCCGCGCGTACATGTCGACCAGGAAGATCGCCAGCTGGCTGCCGTCGGCGTTGTACACGTCGTAGACCAGCACGTCGGGGTTGTAGACCGGCAGGTCGGTGCGCTGCTTGAAGCTGAGCCCGTAGAGCTGGCCGGCGGCGTAGAACACGCCGTTCTCCAGCACGTTCTTCATCTCGAAGTACGGCTTGAGCTGGCTCTCGTCGAAGTCGTACTTCGCGGCGCGCACCTTCTCGGTGTAGTAGGCCCAGTCCCATGGTTCGAGCGCGAACGTCGGCTCGCCCTTCGCCGCCTGCTCCTTGTCGATCATCGCCTGGATCGCCGCGCCCTCGCGCTTCGCGTTCGCCACCGCCGGCGGCGCCAGGCGGGTCAGCATGGCGTTGACCGCCTCGGGCGTTTTCGCCGTCTCGTCGGCCAGCACGTAGGCGGCCCAGGTGGGATAGCCGAGCATGTTCGCCTTCTCGGCGCGCAGCTTCAGCACCTGCGACACGATCGCGGTGTTGTCGTACTGGTTGCCGCGGCTGCCGCGCGCGACCGACGCCTCGTGCAGGCGCTGGCGCAAGGCACGGTTCTGCAGCTGCGCTTCCGGCGGCTGGCCGGTGGTGTTGAGCAGCGCGATCAGGTATTTGCCGTCCAGGCCCTTCGCCTTCGCGGCGGCCGCGGCGGCGCCGATCTGCTCGTCGGTGAGGCCGGCCAGCTCTTCCCTGGTGTCGACCACCACCGCGGAATCGTTCACCTCGGCCAGCACGTTCTGGCTGAACGCGGTGCCCAGCTTCGCCAGCTCGCCGTTGATCTCCTTCAGGTGCGTCTTGTCGGCGTCGGACAGGTTGGCGCCGGCGCGCACGAAGTTGGTGTGGTAGCGCTCGATCAGGCGCACGCCCTCGGCATCCAGGCCCAGGCTGTCGCGCGTGTCGTACAGCTGCTGGATGCGCGCGAACAGCTGCGGGTTCAACGAAATCGCGTCGCGGTGCGCCGCCAGCTTCGGTGCGTACTGGGCCTGCAGCGCCTTGCGCGCATCGTTGATGTCCACCCCGACCAGGCTGAAGAACACGGTCGAGGTGCGAGTGAGGGTCCGCCCGGATTTCTCCAGCGCGACGATGGTGTTGTCGAACGTGGGCACCTCGGCGTTGCCGGCGATCGCCTGCACTTCCTTGAGCTGCTCGGCCATGCCGCGGTCGAAGGCGGGGGCGAAGTCGCTGTCCCTGATCTTGTCGAACGGCGGGTAGTGCAGCGGCAGCGGGCTCTCGCGGAACAGCGGATCGTCGGCATCGACGGCCAGCGTATCGGTCTGCGCCGGCGACGCGGCGGACTCGCTCTTGTCGCTGCCGGCGTCGGTGCAGGCGGCCATGGAGCCGGACAGGGCAATGGCCAGGGCCAGCGCGATGGGATGCTTCATCGGTACGGATCTCGTCGTGGGCTAAACCCCTGATCCTACCCAACACTCGCCGCTTTCATGCATGACTAAAGGCATGGTGTGCGGCGATTTGCCCTCGCCACCGCCTGCACAGGACGGCGTGCCGGCGCGTCCACCCCTTCAGCCGGCCAAGGCGACCGGAACCACCACCGCTGCATGAGCCGCGCCAGCCAGCTGCACCGCAGCCGGGGTGGCCGTCAGCATGGCGCCCATGACCAGCGCGCAGACGGCGAAGCAGACGACGAACAGGCCGGCCAGGATGTGGGATTCGAATTTCATGATGTGTCTCCGCGTGGATGAATGTTCCCTGTGATGCGGAGGGAGCAATCACCGTGCCAACCCACCATGAAGCGCGCAAAGCCTTGCGCCGCCTGACTTGGACACACTCGCGCCCGGTGTCGGCGGGCTGTCCGCGGACAGCCGCCGCCGCACGCCCGGACAGCCGGACAGCCCCGACGGCGAAGCGCGCCGGTCAGCCCGCCGCGTGCGACTTGCCGACGGCATGCCGCAGCCGGCGGTACTCCACCACGGTGAGCGCGATGATCAGCAGGTCGAACAGGGTCAGCGCCACGAACCCGAACGAGGGACCGGCCACCGCCATGTGGTAGATCTGGTACGCGGCAAACGCCCCGGTCAGCCAGATCAGGCCCGGGTAAGCCCACAGCCTGCCGCGCAGGATCTCCACGATCACCACCAGTTTCGCCACACCGTGGGACAGCAGGTAGGCCGCCGCGAACAGCACCGAGCCCTGGTCGAACTGCGCGGCCCAGTGCAGCACGTGCGTCGCGATGAAGTCAGTGGGGTCCTGGTTCAACTCCGGCGCAACCAGCGCGCCGATCCAGGCCTGCAGCCGCAGCGGACCGATCAGCAGCAGCCACAGCCCACCCACGACCTCGGCGATACCGTCGAGCCCCTTCAGCGCGAGGCCGACGGCGAAGGCCTTGTCGGACAGCGTTCGAACGCGCAAGCCGGTCATCGTCGTGCTCCCTGGTGGAGGTTCTGGAGGTCCGCGCCGCCCAACCGGCAGCGTCACCGGCGCCGACAGCTTACGCCGTCAGCCAGTCGCGCATCGCCCGGGTCACCGTCGCGGGTTGCTCCATCGGACTCATGTGGCCGCTGTCCTCCACCACCACCAGCCGCGCCTGCGGCATCAGCGCCGCCATCGCCTCATGCAGCGCGGGCGGCGTGAGCACGTCCAGCCGGCCGCACAGCACCATGACCGGACACGTCAGGCTGCGCAACACCGCCTCGCCGTCCTCCCGCCGCATCGCGTTCTGGCGGATGAACACCTCGCGGCCCTGGCGCAAGGTCATCGCGTTGATTCGCTGCGCCAGCGCCGCATCGTGCAGCCGCGGCGGCGCCACGAAGCCCGGCAGCAGCTGTTCGGTCATGCCGCGGAATTTCCCGGGCAGGCTGACCGTGCGGTTGGCCGCCAGCCGCTGCGCGATGCGCTCGGGCGTATCGGCGTGGAACGAGGTATCGAGCAGCGCCAGCCGCGCAATGCGCGGCGGCGCCTGGCGCGCGATCTCCTGCGCCACGTAGCCGCCGAACGAGAAGCCGGCCAGCGCGAAGCGCGGCGGCGCCGCGGCCAGCACTTGCCGCGCCAGCGCGGCGATGCTGTCGGCGTGGCCGAGGTCGGCCACCGTGCACTCGGCGAGGTCGGCCAGTCCGGTCAGCTGGTCGCGCCACAGGTCCTCATCACACAGGAATCCCGGAAGCAGCCACAGCGGCTGCCGATGGTCGACCATGATCATGTCCGCCGGTCAAAAGGAAGACATTATCGGCCACCCCTGGTGGATGAAGCCGTTCTTCGTCTTGCCGGTGACCGTGCTCACGGCCCGAACCCGCTGGCGCGACGATCCTCGCCGTCACCGCGACAGGGCGGGTTGTCCGGCCACACGCGGCATGCGGCCGTGCCGCCGCCCCCGGGCAACGCATCGGCATGCCGACCGTTGCCCGGGCCGCGCAGCGGCGCCGTGCAACGGCCCGGCCGGCTCAGCTGACCTTGACCTTGTGCGTGCTGCCGTTCGCCTTCTTCGGCAGGCTCAAGGTGAGTACGCCGTTGTCGTAACGAGCGTCCGCCTTGCTGTCGTCGATGTCGCTGGGCAGGGTGAAGGCGCGATAGACGCTGCCGTAGTAGCGCTCGGTGTACAGGTCCCTCCGGCTATCCCCTTTCTTCGTGGTCTCGCGTTTCACTTCGGCGCTGATCGCGACCTGGTTGCCATCGATCGAGATCTGGATGTCGTCCTTGCTGGCGCCGGGCATCTCGGCCTTGACCAGAAACGACTTGTCGTCCTCGGAGACGTCCAGGCGCATGTCCGGCGCCGCCGCCTCCAGTTCGCGCCAGGGCGCGCGCGGACGCAGGCCGCGAAACATGTCCTCGAAGGTGACCAGCGGATCGAAACCGGTCACCGCCTTGACGGGATTCCAGCGTGCAATGCTTGACATGGGCTGATTCCTCGACGCACAAAACGCCCGCTTCAGCCCCCTCACGGAAGCCGGGCCAACCCGCTTCACGCGCACGACCAGTGCGCATGAAGCGGCACCGCTCTTGAGCGTACTCCTCGTCAAGCCGGCAGTATTGATCATCGTCAACTCGAACCCTGCCGCCGTGCGGCACGACGGCGGCCACGCGAACCCGTTCGGCTTCACCTTGCGCATACATCGCCGAGGAACGGCGAAGGTCTTGCCCGCAAACCGGTGGGCGGCTTGCTGCCGCACCGGAGCCCGGGCCCGTGGAGCACGGGCTCGTCATGACGGCGACAGCGATCGGGAGCTACTCCCCTTCGGCGGCGATGCCAGCACGGGCCATGCCGCGCCACGTTACCCGCGCCTGCCGTCGGCGCAGGCGCGGCCATCAGCCGGCGGCGATGGCCGCCAGCGGCGTGTCGCCAGCGACGTCGAGCGCCTGCAGCGAGACGGCCTTGCGGCCATCGTGCAGCGATTGCCGCCCGACCTCGCGAAAACCCAAGCTGGCGTGGAAGCGCGCGGACACGGGGTTGGGCGGCTCGACGTCGAACTCGCAGGCGAGCAGCGGCACCGCATCGCACGCCGCCTGCGCGTACAGCTCGCGGTACAGCGCCCTGCCGGCGCCGCGTGCTTGCGCGTCGCCGGCCACCACCATGCGGTCCACGTACAGGAAACGCGGATAGCGCTGTGCGAACCAGCGGTAGTTCGGACTGTCGTAGTCCGCGCCCTCGCGCAAGGCGAGCAGGAACGCCTCGACCCGCCCCGCCCGCTCGATCACCCGGTGCAGCGCCGCCTGCGCATGCAGTCGCGCCAGCCGCGCGTGGTCGAGCGGACTCAGCACCGCCACGAACGCCGCGTTGAGGGCGAGGATGGCGGGAAAATCGGCGGCAACAGCGTTGCGCAATGTCATCGTGAAGAGGTGCTCGGCGCGAGGAAATCATGGAGTCCGGCAGTACCCAGGCCCTTGAAAGCACAACCACGGGATTTTCGCTTGAGCAGCCTTCGGCCGTCTAATACCAACTTGCGTTCAATAAACTAGATATACTCTTACCATCGCCTGGAAGGGAGATGGCAAGTGAAGACACTGATC
>NZ_JBYTEM010000029.1:0-62881 GCF_058789735.1 Rhodanobacter sp. FW106-PBR-R2A-1-15
GCTGCTCAAAAACCAGTCCAACTACCGCGCCAAGGCGCATCAGATGGCTTGACCAACAACATAGAATCTCCTACAGGCCCAATTCCGCAACCATCGCCTCGCGCATCAGGTATTTCTGCACCTTGCCGGTCACCGTCATCGGGAACGCGTCGACGAAGCGCACGTAATGCGGCACCTTGTAGTAGGCGAGGTGGTGGCGGCAGTAATCCTGGATCTCGGCCACGCTGGCCTCGCTGCCTTCGCGCAGGCGGATCCACGCGCAGACCTGCTCGCCGAACTTCGCATCGGGCACGCCGAACACCTGCACGTCGAGCACCTTCGGATAGGTGTAGAGGAACTCCT
Source organism: Rhodanobacter sp. FW106-PBR-R2A-1-15 (assembly GCF_058789735.1). NCBI lineage: Bacteria > Pseudomonadati > Pseudomonadota > Gammaproteobacteria > Lysobacterales > Rhodanobacteraceae > Rhodanobacter > Rhodanobacter sp. FW106-PBR-R2A-1-15. The sequence goes on from NZ_JBYTEM010000029.1 coordinate 343, forward strand.
CGATCTCGCGCGGGGAGATGTTCTCGCCGCCGCGGATGATCATGTCCTTGAGCCGGCCCACGATGCGGCAATAGCCATCGTCGTCCAGCGTGGCGAGGTCGCCGGTGTGCATCCAGCGCGCCTCGTCAATCACCTCGCGGGTGCGTTCGGTGTCTTCCCAGTAACCCAGCATCACCGAATAACCACGCGTGCACAGCTCGCCCGGGGTGCCGCGTGGCACGATGCGCCCGCGCTCGTCGACCAGTTTCACCTCCAGCTGCGGATGGACCCGCCCCACGCTGTCCACCCGGCGCTCCAGCGGGTCGTCCGGCACGGTCTGGAAGCTGACCGGGCTGGTCTCGGTCATGCCGTAGGCAATGGTGATCTCGCCCAGGTGCATTTCGTCGACCACCCGCCGCATCACCTCGATCGGGCACGGCGAGCCGGCCATGATGCCGGTACGCAGGGTCGACAGGTCGAACTCGGCGAAGCGCGGGTGCTCCAGTTCGGCAATGAACATCGTCGGCACGCCATGCAAGCCGGTGCACTTCTCCGCGGCCACGGTTTCCAGCGTGGCCAGCGCGTCGAAACCCTCGCCCGGGATCACCATGCAAGCGCCATGGGTGACGCAGGCGAGGTTGCCCAGCACCATGCCGAAGCAGTGGTAGAACGGCACCGGGATGCACAATCGGTCGTGCTCGGTGAGGCGCATCGCCTCGCCGATGAACCAGCCGTTGTTGACGATGTTGTGGTGGGTCAGCGTGGCGCCCTTCGGCGCGCCGGTGGTGCCGGAGGTGAACTGGATGTTGACCGGGTCGTCGAAACCCAGCTCGTGCTCCGCCGCGTGCAGATGCGCCAGTGCCGCGGCGTCGCCGCGTTCCGCCAGCTCCCGCCAGCGGCGCGTGCCGGGCGCCGGTTCGTCGTCGAGCACGATCACCTCGCGCAGCGTCGGCAGTCGCGCCGAGCGCAATTGGCCGGGCGCGCTGACTGCCAGTTCCGGCGCCAGCTCGGCGAGGATGTCCAGGTAGTGCGAGGTCTTGAAGTGGCGCGGCAGCACCAGCGCGCAGCAACCCACCTTGTTCAGCGAGTACTCCAGCTCGTGCAGGCGATAGGCCGGATTGATGTTGACCAGCACCAGCCCGGCCTTCGGCGCGGCAAACTGCAGCAGCACCCATTCGGCCCGGTTCGGCGACCAGATGCCGACGCGGTCGCCGCGCACCAGGCCCAGTGCGAGCAGGCCGGCGGCGACGCGTTCCACTTCGGCATGGAACTCGCGATAGCTCAGGCGCACACCCTGCGCGCGCACCACCAGTGCCGGCCGCCCGGGATGCGCAGCGGCGATGCGGTCGATCAGTGAACCCACGGTGTCGCCCAGCAGCGGCTGCGCGCTGGCGCCATGGACGTAGCTCGGTGCCTCGCTCATGCGCGATCTCCTCGGGTCTTTCTGGCGTGCCGCGCGGACACCAGCATAGCGGCGCCGCCGGTCGTCGCGGCCAAAGAAAAACGCAGCGGCTGGCGCCGCTGCGTTCCTCGCGTCCCAGCGACCGCCCTCAGTCGCTGAGGTCGACGTCCTTGGTCTCGCGCACGAACAGCGTGCCGATCACGAAGGTCATCGCCGCAATCGCCACCGGGTACCACAGGCCGGCGTAGAAATTGCCGGTGGCCGCCACGATGCCGAACGACACCGAGGGCAGGAAGCCGCCGAACCAGCCGTTGCCGATGTGGTACGGCAGGCTCATCGAGGTGTAGCGGATGCGGGTGGGGAACATCTCCACCAGCCACGCGGCGATCGGCCCGTAGACCATGGTCACGTAGATCACCAGCAAGGTCAGCAGCACCACCAGCATGGGCGTGTTGGTCTGCGCCGGGTCGGCCTTGGCCGGATAACCGGCGGCAGCCAGCGCCTTGCCCACGCTGTCGCCGAACGCCTTGCTCTGTGCGGTGAAGTCCGCCTTGGCCAGCGCGCCGCCCTCGAAGGCGGTGAAGTTCTGACCGCCAACCGAGACCACCGCCACCGTGCCCGGCGCCGCGGCCACGTTCTCGTACGGTACGCCGCGCTTGGCCAGATAGCTCTTGGCCACGTCGCAGGAGCTGGTGAACACCTTCTTGCCGATCAGGTCGATCTGCACGCTGCAGCCGGCGGGATCGGCCTGCACCTTGACCGGCGCTGCCACGCTGGCCGCCTCGATCGCCGGATTGCCGTAGTGGGTGAGCCCCTTGAAGATCGGGAAGTAGGTCAGCGCGGCGAGCAGGCAGCCGGCCAGCACCACCGGCTTACGGCCGATCTTGTCCGACAGCCAGCCGAAGAACACAAAGAACGGCGTGCCAATCAGCAGTGCCGCGGCGATCAGCAACTGGGTGGTGGTGGCGTCGATCTTCAGCGTGCTGCCGAGGAAGTACATCGCGTAGAACTGGCCGCAGTACCACACCACGGCCTGGCCGGCGGTGGCGCCGAGCAGGGCCAGGATCACCAGCTTGAGGTTGCCCCAGCGCGCGAACGACTCGGTCAGCGGCGCCTTCGAGGTCTTGCCCTCTTCCTTCATCTGCTCGAACACCGGCGACTCCGCCAGCTGCATGCGGATGTACACCGAGACCGCCAGCAGCAGCGAGGACAGCAGGAACGGGATGCGCCAGCCCCAGTCGTTGAACTTGTCGCCGAGCAGCCACTTGCAGCCCAGGATCACCAGCAGCGACAGGAACAGGCCGAAGGTGGCGGTGATCTGGATGAAGCTGGTGTACAGGCCGCGCTTGCCCGGCGGGGCATGCTCGGCCACGTAGGTGGCGGCACCGCCGTACTCGCCGCCCAGCGCCAGGCCCTGCAGCATGCGCAGCGCGATCAGGATCACCGGCGCCGCCACGCCGATCGAGCCGTAACTGGGCAGCAGGCCGACGAAGAAGGTGGACAGGCCCATGATCACAATGGTGATCAGGAAGGTGTACTTGCGCCCAACCAGGTCACCGACCCGGCCGAACACCAGCGCACCGAACGGACGCACCGCGAAGCCGGCGGCGAACGCGAGCAGGGCGAACACCAGCTGGCTCGCTTCATTCAACCCCGAGAAGAACTGGTGGCCGATGATCACGGCGAGCGAGCCGTACAGGTAGAAGTCGTACCACTCGAACACGGTGCCCAGGCTGGACGCCAGGATCACCCGCTTGTGGCTGACGTCGAGCTTGCCGCTGGCATTGCCGCCAATGGCGTCGATGGCTGTTGTGGCCATGGTGTTTCCCCTCCCGAGATAGTGAGATGCCTCTCCCAGGAAGCCTGGGGAGAAATGGGGAGATGCGATTCGTCCCTCCTACCGGACCGCACCCCGTCATGCTCCCGATGCGACGGGAGGTGATCAGCGGCGGCGTGCACGTGGCACGCCGCCGCGACTTTCAGAAGCGATAAAGCGCGTTGAGGCTGAACTGGTTGCCGGTGGTGGTCTTGCGATCCACGCCGTTGCTGGTGGAGTCGAGCTTGTTGTGCATCCATTCGGCGCTGAGGTCATACGACCCGGCGGTGTACTGCAGGCTCAGCGCCGCCTGCCGGTTGCGCAGCAAGCCGGTCGAGCCGTGGCCCATCCAGGCGATCACGTCCTTGGTGTCGGGTTTGTTGTAGGCGTAGAACGCGTACAGGCTCCAGTTCGGCGTGAAGCTGTAACCCGCCTGCACGAAGCCGCCGCGTTCGCTGATGTCGCCGAACTGCGACATCGCGCCGAAGATCTCGCCGAGGCCATTGCCGGCGTAGGCCAGCCCCTTGAATGTCCACGGACCGGGCTTCCACTGGCCGCCGATCTCGTAGCCGACGCTCTTGACGTCGGACTTGATCGGCGTCGGCGCGGTGCCGCCCACGCCGCGCAGATCGACCTTGCTGTAGTGCGCGGCGAAGTATGCCAGCCAGGTCTTGTCCTGCACGTGCAAGCGTGCCTCCACCTGCGGGCGGAAACCAGCGCTGCCTGCGGTGAGGTAGTTGACGTTGTTGCCGGGTCCGTTCCAGGTGCCTTCGAACGCGCCCACATCCAGCCGCCACTGTGCGCCGGTGCTACCGTGATTGAGGTCCTGCATCACCACCACGCCAGGGAAGCGCCAGCCGCCATAACCGGAGCCGAAGCCGAGCGGGAATGCGATGTGCGCCAGCGAGGTGGGCGAGCCGTCGACCGGGAACATCAGGTCCCACTGCTGGCCGATGCGCACCGTGGTGCCGGTCTCCGGGTTGGTCAGGTCCATGTAGGCCTGGCGCAGGCGCGGGTTCGGCTGCTGCTGGCTGTACGCGCCGGTGCCGTTGAAGCCGCCGAACAAGTCCATCTCGATGCGCCCGCCGCCGCTCCAGTTGCCGGCGAACTTGGCGCCCTTGAAGTCGAGCCAGAAGCGCGTGTTGCGCACGTCGACGCCGGACAGCGAGCCCTTCGAGCCGGGAATCGGGAACAGCGCGTTCTGGCCGTTGCCGTAGGTGAAGCTCCTGTTCTGGCTGAATGCGCTGGCGCTGACGAAGCCGTGCAGCGCCACCGACACGCCCGGCGCGCTGCTGAACACCGGTGTCGCCGGGGCCGCCGCCACGTTCTGCGCAGGCACCGTCTGCGACGCGGGCTGGGCGGGCGCAGCCTTCTGCGCCTGGATCATTGCCTTCAACTCGTTCAATTGCTGCTCGAGCTGCGCCACGCGCTGTTCGAGTTGCTGCTCGCGCGCGTTGTTCTGCGCGTGACCGGCCAGCGGAAGCATCAGCGCGCAAGCCATGCTCAGGGCAAGCGCGGAATAACGATGGGTAGGTCGTTGGCTCATGCGTGCGTCTCCCCAGAGGTTCGATGGGATGGGCTGCTCGTCGGCAACTCCATCGGCTGTTTTTGAAGGCTTGTTGGAAGCGGGTTTCAGTGGAATCCGGACTGCGGGCGCTTTTGGCGTATCCCGAATCCTCCATCCCGAATCCCGGCACTTCGAGCATGGCCATGCTGCGGCGCGAGCGACTATTCGCCATTGGTCGAACTTCGACCAAAGTCGAGACGGCGGCGCGACGCCACCTCCACGGCGATCGGGCTACACTCGAAGCATGCACGCCGCCGGGCGCTTGCTTGCGTCTGCCGCGGTATCCCCGTTGCCATCTTCCATGCGAGCCAGCAGGAGCCCAGCCATGTCCAAGCTCTATCCGGTCAACCCGTCGTTTGCCGCCGCCGCGCGCCTGCGCCACGACGATTACGTGCGCCTGTACGCCGAGTCGGTCAGCGACCCGGAGGGCTTTTGGGGCCGCATCGGCCAGCGTCTGGACTGGATCAAGCCGCCGACGAAGATCAAGAACGTCTCATTCGACCCGAAGGACCTGCACATCCGCTGGTACGAGGACGGCGAGCTCAACGTGTCCGCCAACTGCCTCGACCGCCAGCTGGCCAAGCGCGGCGACAAGGTGGCGATCATCTTCGAGGGCGACGACCCGAACAATTCGCGCAAGATCACCTACCGCGAGCTGCACGCCGAGGTGTGCAAGTTCGCCAACACGCTGAAGCACCTGGGCGTGGTCAAGGGCGACCGCGTGGCGATCTACCTGCCGATGATCCCCGAGGCAGCGGTGGCGATGCTGGCCTGCGCCCGCCTGGGCGCGATCCACTCGGTGGTGTTCGGCGGCTTCTCGCCCGACTCGCTAGCCGGGCGCATCGTCGACTCGCAGGCCAAGGTGGTGATCACCGCCGACGAGGGCCTGCGCGCCGGCAAGCACATCCCGCTCAAGGTCAACGTGGACGCGGCGCTGGAGCGGCCCGGCACCCACAGCGTGGAGACCGTGATCGTGGTGCGCCACACCGGCGGTGCGGTCAACATGCAGTCGCCGCGCGACCGCTACTGGCACACCCTGATGGAAGGCCAGTCGGTCGACTGCCCGCCGACCCCGGTCGAGGCCGAGCACCCGCTGTTCGTGCTATATACCTCCGGTTCCACCGGCAAGCCCAAGGGCGTGCAGCATTCGACCGGCGGCTACCTGGTGTTCATCAGCTACACCCACGAGCAGGTGTTCGACCTGCGTGAGGACGACATCTACTGGTGCACCGCCGACGTCGGCTGGGTCACCGGCCACAGCTACGTGGTGTATGGCCCGCTGTGCAACGGCGCCACCACGGTGATGTTCGAGGGCGTGCCGAACTACCCGGACCACAGCCGCTTCTGGCAGGTGATCGACAAGCACCAGGTCACCATCTTCTACACCGCCCCCACCGCGATCCGCGCGCTGATGCGCGAGGGAGAGGCACCGGTGAAGAAGTGCTCGCGCGCGTCGCTGCGCCTGCTCGGCTCGGTCGGCGAGCCGATCAACCCGGAGGCATGGGAGTGGTACTACCGCGTGGTGGGCGACGAACGCTGCCCGATCGTCGACACCTGGTGGCAGACCGAGACCGGCGGCATCATGATCTCGCCGCTGCCCGGCGCCATCGCCACCAAGCCCGGCTCGGCCACGCTGCCGTTCTTCGGCGTGAAGCCGGCGATCGTCGACGCCGAAGGCACCGTGCAGGAAGGCGTGGCCGAGGGCAACCTGCTGATCACCGATTCCTGGCCCGGCCAGGTGCGCACCATCTACGGCGACCACCAGCGCTTCATCGAGACCTACTTCAGCGCCTACCCCGGCAACTACTTCTCCGGCGACGGCGCACGCCGCGACGAGGACGGTTACTACTGGATCACCGGCCGCGTCGATGACGTGATCAACGTGTCCGGCCACCGCCTCGGCACCGCCGAGGTGGAAAGCGCGCTGGTAGCGCACCCGAAGGTGGCCGAGGCCGCCGTGGTCGGCTGCCCGCACGAGATCAAGGGCCAGGGCATCTATGCATACGTCACCCTGGTCGCGGGCGAAACCGGCAGCGACGAGCTGCGCAAGGAACTGATCGCCTGGGTGCGCAAGGAGATCGGCCCGATCGCCACGCCGGACTACCTGCAGTGGGCGCCCGGCCTGCCGAAGACCCGCTCGGGCAAGATCATGCGCCGCATCCTGCGCAAGATCGGCGAGAATCTGCCCGACCAGCTCGGCGACATCACCACCCTGGCCGATCCTGGCGTAGTGAAGAACCTGGTGGACGAGCGGCTGATCAAATAAGCGACGGGATCCGGGAGACGGGATTCGGGATACGCAAAAGCCGCTCTTCCGAATCTCGAATCCCCAATCCCGGATCCCGGCCATGACCGACATCCTGATCGCCGACGACCATCCGCTGTTCCGCGACGCGCTGCAGCGCGCCGTGCTGACGGCGGTGCCGCAGGCGCGCGTGCACAACGCTGACAGCGTGCACGCGTTGCTCGGCCTGATCGAGCAGTTCCCCGACGCCGAACTGCTGCTGCTGGACCTGCACATGCCCGGCGCGCGCGGCTATTCGGCGCTGGCACACATCCGTGGCCAGTATCCCGGGCTGCCGACCATCGTGGTGTCCGGTCACGAGGAGGCACAGGTGGCGCGCCGCGCGCTGGCGCACGGCGCCTCGGCGTACATCCCCAAGTCCACCGCCGGTACCGACATCGTGGCGGCGATCCGCGCCGTGCTCGACGGCGACGTGTGGCTGCCACCGGCCCTGCTCGGCGGCCCCGGCGAACTGAGGCCCGACGAAGCCGCCGCCGCCGCGCAGGTCGCCGCGCTGACGCCGCAGCAGTTCCGCGTGATGACGATGATCGCCGAGGGCCTGCTGAACAAGCAGATCGCCTGGGAGCTGGGCGTCTCCGAGGCCACGGTGAAGGCACACATGACCGCGATCATGCGCAAGCTCGGGGTCAACAACCGCACCCAGGTCGCGCTGCTCGCCAGCCAGCTGGCGGTCGACCAGGAAGGCCTGCCGGCTATGCCGGACGACTCCGACTGATCCCGTTCAGGCAGCCGGCCAACCCGGCGCACCCGCCGTCCGGTCACCGTCAGGCCACGTCCAACGCCATCCTGACGCGGTCTGGCCGCCGCTTCCGTCGTGCCGGCGAACCGCGCCCGCCTGCTTCGCGCAATCAGCCTTATATACGGCCATTTGATTTTCTTGCTTTCTTTTGTTGCGGCGCACTATAGTCGATCCTCCCCATACCGGGAGTAAAGAACATGGCTCAGCCGCACGCGCAGGGTTTGTATAACCCGTCCAACGAACACGACGCCTGCGGCGTGGGTTTCGTCGCCCATATCAAGGGCCGGAAAAGCCATGACATCGTCCAGCAGGGCCTGCTGATCCTGCGCAACCTGGACCATCGCGGCGCGGTCGGTGCCGATCCGCTGATGGGCGACGGCGCCGGCATCCTGATCCAGATCCCCGACCAGCTCTACCGCGAGGACATGGCGCAGCAGGGCGTGCAGCTGCCGCCGCCGGGCGAGTACGGCGTGGGCATGATCTTCCTGCCCAAGGAGCATGCCTCGCGGCTGGCCTGCGAACAGGAGCTGGAGCGCAAGGTGCTGGCCGAGGGCCAGGTGGTGCTGGGCTGGCGCGACGTGCGCGTCGATGCCGACATGCCGATGTCGCCGGCGGTCAAGGCCACCGAGCCGGTGGTGCGGCAGATCTTCATCGGGCGCGGGCCGGACGTGATGGTGCCCGACACGCTGGAGCGCAAGCTGTACGTCATCCGCAAGACCTCCAGCCACGCGATCCGCGCGCTGGGCCTGAAGCACGGCAAGGAATACTTCGTCCCCTCGATGTCCAGCCGCACGGTGGTCTACAAGGGCCTGCTGCTGGCCGGCCAGGTCGGCCGGTACTATCTCGACCTGGCCGACCCGCGCACCGTGTCGGCGCTGGCGCTGGTGCACCAGCGCTTCTCCACCAACACCTTCCCGGCCTGGGAGCTGGCCCACCCGTACCGCATGATCGCGCACAACGGCGAGATCAACACAGTCAAGGGCAACGTCAACTGGATCAACGCGCGCACCGGCGCGATCTCCTCGCCGGTGCTCGGCGACGACTTGGCCAAACTGTGGCCGCTGATCTATCCCGGCCAGTCCGACACCGCCTCGTTCGACAACTGCCTCGAGCTGCTGACCATGGCGGGCTACCCGCTGTCGCACGCGATGATGATGATGATTCCCGAGGCGTGGGAACGTCACACGCTGATGGACGACAACCGCCGCGCGTTCTACGAGTACCACGCCGCGATGATGGAGCCGTGGGACGGCCCCGCCGCGATCGCCTTCACCGACGGCCGCCAGGTCGGCGCCACGCTCGACCGCAACGGCCTGCGCCCGGCGCGCTACCTGATCACCGACGACGACCTGGTGATCCTGGCCTCGGAGGCCGGCGTGCTGCCGATCGCCGAATCGCGCATCGTGAAGAAGTGGCGGCTGCAGCCAGGCCGGATGCTGCTAATCGACATGGAGGCGGGCCGCATCATCGACGACAAGGAACTGAAGGACCAGCTGGCCAACGCCCGGCCGTACAAGCAGTGGATCGAACACATCCGGATCAAGCTGGACGCGTTGCCGGAACCGCGTGCCGAGTCGCACGTCGTCGACAGCCTGCTCGACCGCCAGCAGGCCTTCGGTTACACCCAGGAAGACCTGAAGTTCCAGCTGCTGCCGATGGCGCAGGCCGGCGAGGAAGCGATCGGCGCGATGGGCAACGATTCGCCGCTGGCCGTGCTGTCGGAACGCAGCAAGTCGCTGTACCAGTATTTCCGCCAGCTGTTCGCGCAGGTCACCAACCCGTCGATCGATCCGATCCGCGAACAGCTGGTGATGTCGCTGGTGTCCTTCATCGGGCCCAAGCCCAACCTGCTGGACATCAACAACATCAACCCGCCGCTGCGGCTGGAGGTGGCCCAGCCGGTGCTGGATTTCGCCGAGATGGCCAAGATCCGCAGGATCGGGCGCTACTCCAAGGGCAAGTTCCGCAGCTTCGAGCTGGACATCACCTATCCGGCGAGCTGGGGCAAGGCCGGCATCGAGGCGCGCCTCGCCTCGCTGTGCGCGCAGGCCACCGACGCGATCCGCCAGGGCCACAACATCCTGATCGTGTCCGACCGGCGCAGCGACCGCGAGCACGTGGCGATCCCGGCCCTGCTGGCCACCTCGGCCATCCACCAGCACCTGGTCACCCAGGGCCTGCGCACCAGCACCGGCCTGGTGGTGGAGACCGGCTCGGCGCGCGAGGTGCACCACTTCGCCCTGCTCGCCGGCTACGGCGCCGAGGCGATCCACCCCTACCTGGCGATGGAAGTGCTGGCACAGCACTTCGCCGCGGGCAGCGGCGGGATCAGCGTGGACAAAGCGCTGCACAACTACGTCAAGGCGATCGACAAGGGTTTGCAGAAGGTGATGTCCAAGATGGGCATCTCCACCTACATGTCCTACACCGGCGCGCAGATCTTCGAGGCGGTGGGCCTGAACCGCGACCTGGTCGACAAGTACTTCACCGGCACCACTTCCAACATCGAGGGTATCGGCCTGTTCGAGGTGGCCGAGGAAGCGCTGCGCCTGCACGCCGCCGCCTACGGCGACGACCCGGTGCTGGCCGACGCGCTGGACGCGGGCGGCGAGTATGCCTGGCGCGTGCGCGGCGAGGAGCACATGTGGACGCCGGATATGGTGGCCAAGCTGCAGCACGCCACCCGCGCCAACAACGCGCAGACCTACCAGGAGTATTCGCAGCTGGTCAACGACCAGACCCGGCGCCTGATGACGCTGCGCGGGTTGTTCGAGTTCCGCGCCGATCCGGCCGCCGCGATCGCGCTGGACGAGGTGGAACCGGCCGGCGAGATCGTCAAGCGCTTCGTCACCGGCGCGATGTCGCTGGGCTCGATCTCGACCGAGGCGCACACCACCCTCGCCATCGCGATGAACCGCATCGGCGGCAAGTCCAACACCGGCGAGGGCGGCGAGGACGAGGCGCGCTACCAGGGCGAGTTGCGCGGCGTGGCGATCAAGCAGGGCGACACCGTCGCCGGCATCCTCGGCAAGGCGCACATCGAGCGCGACCTCGAGCTGCAGGCTGGCGACTCGCTGCGTTCGCGCATCAAGCAGGTGGCCTCCGGCCGCTTCGGCGTCACCGCGGCCTACCTGGTCTCGGCCGACCAGATCCAGATCAAGATCTCGCAGGGCGCCAAGCCCGGCGAGGGCGGCCAGCTGCCCGGCCACAAGGTCTCCGAGTACATCGCGCAGCTGCGTTTCTCGGTGCCCGGGGTAGGCCTGATCTCGCCGCCGCCACACCACGACATCTACTCGATCGAGGACCTGGCCCAGCTCATCCACGACCTGAAGAACTGCAACCCGCAGGCGTCGATCTCGGTGAAGCTGGTGTCCGAAGTGGGCGTAGGCACGGTAGCGGCCGGCGTGGCCAAGGCCAAGGCCGACCACGTGGTGATCGCCGGCCATGACGGCGGCACCGGCGCCTCGTCCTGGTCGTCGATCAAGCACGCCGGCACGCCGTGGGAACTGGGCCTGGCCGAAACCCAGCAGACGCTGGTGCTGAACCAGTTGCGCGGACGCATCCGGGTGCAGGCGGACGGCCAGATGAAGACCGGCCGCGACGTGGTGATCGGCGCCCTGCTCGGTGCTGACGAGTTCGGCTTCGCCACCGCGCCGCTGGTGGTGGAAGGCTGCATCATGATGCGCAAGTGCCATCTCAACACCTGCCCCACCGGCGTGGCCACGCAGGATCCGGTGCTGCGCCGGAAGTTCAGCGGCAAGCCCGAACACGTGGTGAACTACTTCTTCTTCGTGGCCGAGGAAGCGCGCCGGATCATGGCGCAGCTGGGCATCCGCCGCTTCGACGAGCTGGTCGGCCGCGCCGACCTGCTCGACATCCGCCAGGGCATCGCGCACTGGAAGGCGCGCGGGCTGGACTTCAGCCGCGTGTTCCACCGCCCCGAGGTACCGGCCGGGGTGGCGCAACGGCACGTGACCGAACAGGACCACGGCCTCGCCAAGACCGGCAAGGCGCTCGACCACAGCCTGATCGAGAAGGCCCGGCCCGCGCTGGAGCAGCGCGAACGGACCAGCTTCATCGTCGGCGTGCGCAACGTCAACCGCACCGTGGGCACCATGCTGTCCGGCGAGGTGGCGCGTCGCTACGGCCATGCCGGCCTGCCCGACGACACCATCCACATCCAGATGGACGGCACCGCCGGACAGAGCTTCGGCGCGTTCCTGGCCCGCGGCATCACCCTCGACCTGGTCGGCGAGGCGAACGACTACGTGGGCAAGGGCCTGTCCGGCGGGCGCATCATCGTGCGCTCGCCGAACGACTTCCACGGCTTCGGCCCGGAGCACATCATCGTCGGCAACACGGTGCTGTACGGCGCCACCGAAGGCGAGGCCTACTTCAACGGCGTCGCCGGCGAGCGCTTCGCCGTGCGCAACTCCGGCGCCACCACCGTGGTGGAGGGTGTCGGCGACCACGGCTGCGAATACATGACCGGCGGCACCGTGGTCCTGCTCGGCGAAACCGGCCGCAATTTCGCCGCCGGCATGTCCGGCGGGGTGGCCTACGTCTACGATCCCGAGTTGCGCTTCCAGTCACGCTGCAACCTCGCCATGGTCGGCCTGGAACCGCTGCTCTCCGGCGTCGAGCAGGAACTGCGGGTGCCGCGGGCGCTGTGGCATCCCGTCACCCGCGGCGCACCCGGCGAAACCGACGAGGCGATCCTGCGCCGGCTGGTCGAATCGCACTTCCGCTATACCGGCAGTTTCCGCGCCAAGGCGATCCTGCATGACTGGGGCAATGCGCGCACGCATTTCGTCAAGGTGATGCCGCACGAGTACAAGCGCGCACTGGCCGAACCGCCGGCGGCGAGCACCGCCGCATCCACCGAGAAGGCCACGGCCTGAGTCCACGAGGAACCGCACAGATGGGCAAGATCACCGGCTTTCTCGAATACCCGCGCCTGCAGGAAACCAGCGAGGCGCCTGCGCAGCGCAAGAAGCACTGGCGCGAATTCACCGCACACCTGTCCGACGACCAGGCCGCGCAGCAGGCCGCGCGCTGCATGGATTGCGGCATTCCGTTCTGTCACCAGGGCTGTCCGGTCAACAACATCATCCCGGACTTCAACGACCTGGTGTACCGGCAGGACTGGAAGCGCGCGATCGATGTGCTGCACTCGACCAACAACTTCCCCGAGTTCACCGGCCGCATCTGCCCCGCCCCGTGCGAGGCCGCGTGCACGCTGAACATCAACGACGATGCGGTGGGCATCAAGTCGATCGAGCACAAGATCATCGACAAGGCGTGGGAGGAAGGCTGGGTGGTGCCACAGCCCGCCGCGCACCAGACCGGCTGGAAGGTGGCCGTGGTCGGCTCCGGCCCGGCTGGGCTGGCCGCCGCGCAGCAGCTGGCCCGGGCCGGCCACGCGGTGACCGTGTTCGAGAAGAACGACCGCCTCGGCGGCCTGCTGCGCTACGGCATCCCCGACTTCAAGCTGGACAAGGGCCACATCGACCGCCGCCTGCAGCAGATGCGCGGCGAAGGCGTGCAGTTCCGCACCGGCGTGTTCGTCGGCGCCGCGGCGGACGCCGGGCAGCACGGCAACCCCCGCGTGATCGCGCCCGAACAGCTGCGGCAGGAATACGACGCGGTGGTGCTCACCGGCGGCGCGGAAACCCCGCGCGACCTGCCGGTGCCCGGCCGCGAGTTGCGGGGCGTGCATTTCGCGATGGAGTTCCTGCCGCAACAGAACCGCGTCGTGGCCGGCGACAAGCTGAAAAACCAGCTCGTTGCCACCGGCAGGCAGGTCGTCGTGATCGGTGGCGGCGACACCGGCTCCGACTGCGTGGGCACCTCGAACCGCCACGGCGCCGTGGCGATCACCCAGTTCGAGCTGCTGCCGCAGCCACCGCTGCAGGAAAACAAGCCGCTGGTGTGGCCGTACTGGCCGCTCCGCCTGCGCACCTCCAGCTCGCACGAGGAAGGCTGCCGGCGCGACTGGTCGGTCGCCACCAAGTGCTTCAACGACGACGGCAAGGGCCACGTGAAAAGCCTCACCGGCGTGCGGCTGGCGTGGAAGGACGGCAAGATGAGCGAGGTCCCGGGCAGCGAGTTCGAGATCCAGGCGGACCTGGTGCTGCTGGCGATGGGCTTCGTCTCGCCGGTACAAGGCGTGCTGGACGCGTTCGGCGTGGACAAGGATGCCCGCGGCAACGCCCGCGCCACTGCCGACGCCGACGGCGGCTACCGCACCAGCGTGGACAAGGTGTTCGCCGCCGGCGACATGCGCCGCGGCCAGTCGCTGGTGGTGTGGGCGATCCGCGAAGGACGCCAGTGCGCGCACGCGGTGGACGAGTTCCTGATGGGCCATTCCAGCCTGCCGCGCTGATCGCGGCTCAGGCTGACCGGTCCTCGCCCTGCCGGCGCACCAGCGCGGTCAGCAGGGCGCGCAAGGCAGCCGGGCGTACCGGCTTGTGCAGCACCGGATAACCGCGCGCCCGCGCACGCTGTTTCAGTTCGCTGCTGCCGTCGGCGGTGATCATCGCCACCGGCGGCAGCTCGCCCAGCGCATCGCGCAGCTGCTGCAGCGCCTGCAGGCCATCGACGCCATCGGCCAGGTGATAGTCGGCCAGCACCAGGTCGATCGGCCCGCGCCTCAGTTCGACGCGGGCCTGCGCCACGTCCAGCGCGGTGCGGCAGTCGACGCCCCAGCGGCTGAGCAGGGCGCGCATGCCATCGAGGATACTGGCGTCGTTGTCCAGGCATAGCACGGTCAACGGCAGCTGCTTGTCGGTGCCGCCGCGCTGCACGCGCTGGCGACGCACCGACACCGCCTCGTTGCGCGGCACCGTCACCGCAAAACAGCTGCCATGCTCGACCCGCGAATGCAGGTCGAGCTGATGACCGAGGATGCAGGACAGGCGATCGCAGATCGAAAGCCCCAGGCCCAGCCCCTTCTCGCCCCACGGCGAGGGCTGCTCCAGCCGCTGGAATTCGTCGAAGATGCGCGCGCGCTGTTCCGGCGCGATGCCCGGGCCGGAGTCCCACACCTCGATGCGCACCTTGTCCGCACCCACTCGCCGCGCGCCCAGCAGCACGCCGCCCTTGCTGGTGTAGCGCAGCGCGTTGGAGAGGAAGTTCTGCAGGATCCGGCGCAGCAGCTGCGGGTCGCTGCGCACCGCCAGGCCGGTGGGCACCATGCGCAGGCGCAGCCCGCGACGTTCGGCGATCACCGCAAACTGTGCTTTCAGCGAATCGAACAGCTCGGCCAGTGCGAACGCGCCGACTTCGGGATGGTAGCTGCCGGCGTCCAGCCGCGAGACGTCCAGCAGCGCGTCGAGCAGATCCTCGGCGGCGCTGAACGAGGCGTCGATGCGCTCGGCCAGCCCGCTGGCCTCGACGTCCAGTCCGGGATGCTGGCGCAGCGCCGAGGTGAACAAGCGCGCTGCGTTCAGCGGCTGCAGCAGGTCGTGGCTGGCGGCGGCGAGGAAGCGCGTCTTGGAGATGTTCGCCGTTTCCGCCGCGCGGCGCGCCTGCGCGGTGGCAACTAGCGCCTCGGACAGTTCGGCGGTGCGCTGCTCCACGCGCTGCTCCAGCGTCTCGTTCACCTCGATCAGCGCCTGCTCGGCGTGCTTGTACGCGGTGACGTCGGTGTAGGTGGTGACGTAGCCGCCACCCGGCAGCGCGCGGCCGCGCAGCTCGATCACCGTGCCATCCGGGCGCACGCGCTGGAACAGATGGGTCGAGCCGGCCTGCATGTACTGGATGCGCTTGGCCACGTGCGCTTCGACCTCGCCCGGGCCGCACTCGCCACGCTCGGCGTTCCAGCGGATCAGCTCGGCCACCGGCACGCCCACGTGCACCATGCCGTCGGGGTAATCGAACAGCTCCAGGTAGCGCCGATTCCACGCCACCAGGTGCATGCGCGCGTCGACCACGCTGATCCCCTGCGAGACGTTTTCCAGCGTGGTGGACAGCAGCTCGCGATTGAAGCGCAGTTCCTGCGACGCCTCGTCCAGCAGCGCCATCGACTCGGCCAGGTCCAGGCCGCTGCCGGACAGGGCGCTGATCAGGATGCGCCGCGCATTGGCCGCGCCCACCGCCGAGGCGAGCAGGCGCTCGGTGTACTGGATCAGCGCGCGGTCGGCCGCCTCGCCGGCCAGCAGCGGCTTGCTGCGCCGCTGGGCGTACTCGTCGAAGGCGCGCGCACTGCTGCGCTCGCCCACGATGCGCTCGGCGATGGTGCGCAGGTCGGCCACCGCCACGCGACCGCGCCAGTCGCCGCTACCGCCACGGCTGGCCGGGTCGGCATCCATGAACACCGCCGCGTGCAGGCGCTCTTCCAGGCTCGGCCGCAGCCGCAGCGACACGAACACCAGGCAGCCCACGTTCACCAGCAGCGACCAGAACGTGCCGTGCATCACCGGGTCCCAGCCGCTCAGGTGGAACAGTGCCTGCGGGCGCAGCCAATCCCAACCGAACGGGCCTTGCCGCAGCCAGTCGTCCGAGCGGATCAGCGCCGGCAGCAGCAGGGTATACAGCCACACCGCGAAGCCGCCGGCCAGGCCGACGATCACGCCGCGACGACTGGCCCCGCGCCAGTACAGCGCGGCGATCAGCGCCGGCGCGAACTGCGCCACCGCGGCGAACGCCAGCAGGCCGGTCGCTGCCAGGTTCTCGGCGTTGGCGGCGACGCGGTAGTAAACGTAGGCCATCGCTGCCAGCAGCACGATCGCCACCCGGCGCACGCCCAGCACCAGTTGTGACAGGTCGCTGCGCTGTTCCAGCCGCAGCGCGTGGATGCGCAGCAGCGCCGGCATCACCAGGTCGTTGCTGATCATCGTGGACAGCGCCACCGAGGCCACGATCACCATGCCGGTGGCCGCCGAGAAACCGCCGATGAAAGCCAGCAGCGCCATGCCGCGGTCGCCGTGGGCCATCGGCAGGGTCAGCACCCAGGCGTCGGCGGTGCCGTCGCGCAGTAGCGGCATGTGCGCGCCGGCCGCCACGATCGGCAACACCGCCACGCTGACGATGACCAGGTACAGCGGCACCATCCAGCGCGCACGGGTGAGGTCGCCGGTATCCTCGCACTCGACCATGCCGATCTGGAATTGCCGCGGCAGGCAGAACATGGCGCTGAACGCCAGCATGGTCTGTGCGAGGAAGCCTGGCGACAGACCGTGGCTGAGCTGGGCCACCGGCCGCTGCACCGTCTCGGCCAGCCCCGGCCCCTGCCACAGCGCGTAACCGGCCAGCGCCATGAAGGCGAGCAGCTTGATCAACGACTCCAGCGCGATCGCCAGCATCATGCCGTGATGGTGTTCGGTCGCGTCGATGCTGCGCGTGCCGAACAGGATCGCGAACACCGCCAGCAGCACCGCGCACCACAGCGCGCTGTCGACGCCGCCCGCCGTGACCATGCCGTACCTGACTCCGCCGAGCACGCCGTACGACATCGCCACCGCCTTGAACTGCAGCGCGATGTAAGGGACCACCGCGACCACCGCGATCACCGCCACCAGCGCGGCCAGCCCGTGCGACTTGCCGAAGCGCGCGCCGATGAAGTCGGCGATCGAGGTGATGTTGCGTTGCCTCACCGTCTGCACCAGCCGGCGCAGCAGGCCGTAGCCGAACACAAACAGCAGGATCGGGCCGAGGTAGATCGGCAGGTAGGCCAGGCCGTCGCGCGCGGCGGTGCCGACCGCGCCGTAGAACGTCCATGACGAGCAGTACACCGCCAGCGCCAGGCTGTAGACGATCGGCCGCAGCCGTGGCTGACGCGGGTACAGCGGCCGGCGGTCGCCGGTGTAGGCCACCACGAACAGCAGCCCGACATACAGCAGCGACACCAGCAGCAGCAGCCACCCTTGAATCAAGTCACCTTCTCCCGGCCGGACCATCGACGGGCGCGCCCGCGCTTGTGCCATGGCAGCACCAGCGGCACCATGCGCGGATGATCACCGCGCCCGTATCGACACTCGCCAACGTAGCAGAGCGCCTGCGCGATGACGAGATTCACGTGTGGCGGCTGGACTACCGGCGCTCGGGCGGGCGCGCCCCGCTGTGCACGCTGCTGGCCGCCTATCTTGGCACCACGGCGGAGCGGGTGCTGCTGCGCGAAGGCGAACATGGCCGCCCCGCGCTCGCCGCCGGGCTGGATTCCTCGCTCGACTTCAACTGGTCGCACAGTGGCGACCATGCCCTGGTCGCGGTGGCCCGGCACGTCGCACCGGGGATCGACCTCGAATGCCTGCGCCCGCGCCAGCACGCCGTGGAGCTCGCCCGGCGCTTCTTCAGCGCCGAGGAGGCGGCAGTACTGGCGGCGCTGCCGCAGGCCGAGCGCAGCGTCGCCTTCCTCGAACTGTGGACCGCCAAGGAAGCGGTGCTGAAGGCGCTGGGCCGCGGCCTCGCGTACGGCCTGCATCGGCTCAGCATCACCAGTGTGGGGGGGCAGCTGCAACTGCGGCGGCTGCAGGGCGACGACGCCGACGCCTGGCAACTGCAGCGGCTGGCGCTCGACCATGGCCTGGTCGGCGCGCTGGCCTGGCGCGGCGGCGAGCGGCGGATCCGCCTCGGCACGCTTGCCAGCGGCGACTGATCGGCGCACTGTTTCCGGCTCATCGACCGGCCCGTGCGCCCCCATTGATCGCCACCGCCGAGGATCGTCCTTCCGCCATGACCCTGCTCAGCGTCAACCTCAACAAGATCGCCGTGCTGCGCAATTCGCGCGGCGGCCGCGAACCGGACATCTGCCGGGCTGCGCAGACCTGCATCGAGAGCGGCTGCGGCGGCATCACCGTGCATCCGCGGCCGGACCTGCGCCACGTGCGCCCCGACGACGTACGCGCGCTGGCCGCGATGCTGCGCGGACGAGTGGAATACAACATCGAGGGCAATCCGTTCGCCGCCGCCCGCGGCGCCTATCCGGGGCTGGTCGCGCTGGCCCGCGAGGTGCGCCCCACCCAGGTCACTCTGGTACCCGACGGCGACGGCCAGATCACCTCCGACCACGGCTTCGACCTGCGCCGCGACCTCGCGCAGCTGCGTCCGCTGGTTGGCGAGCTGCGCGAGCTGGGTTGTCGGGTCAGCCTGTTCGTCGACGCCGGCAGCCAGGATTTCGAGCTCGCCGCGGCGATCGGCGCACAGCGCATCGAGATCTACACCGGCCCCTATGCCGAGGCGTTTACCGAAGGGCAGCCCGCGGCGGCTCTGGCCGTGTGCGCCGAAACCGCGCGCCGCGCCCAGCAGGCCGGGCTGGCGGTGAACGCCGGGCACGACCTCAGCCAAGCCAATCTGGGCACGTTCAAGGCGGCGATCCCCGGCCTGGCCGAAGTTTCCATCGGCCATGCGCTGATCGGTGAGGCGCTGTACGAGGGGCTGGCCACCACCGTGCGCAACTACCTGCAAATCCTGCGCTGAGGGGTTGTGATTTTTTCAACCTCTCAGGCCGGCCACGGCGAGGGCAGGGATGCCCGAGTTGAGGCAACGCAGGAGCGGTTGCCCGAGGGCCAGGCATGAAACAGTCACTGGCGTGACTGTTTCATGTGAGCGAGTCCGGGCGTGTACCGGACTCGCGACTGAAGAAAACCACAGGATGTGGTTTTCTTCACAAGCGTTGAGCCGGCACGGCGACGCCCTGCCCCCAAAAGAAAACCCCCGCGCAAGGCGGGGGTTTTCGTTGGTACGTTGCCGTGGCGACGACCGATCAGAAGTTCTCGGTGAAACCGATCTTGACCAGCTTGTAACTCTTCGCCGCCGCCAACACCCGCGCCACGTGCTCGTAGGCCACCGCGTCGGCCGCAGCGATCTGGATCTCCGGCTGGTTGTTCAACGACTGCTGGCTGATCACCGCGAGCTGCGCCTTCAAGCCCAGCTCGTCCACCGGAATATCGTTCCAGTACAGCGCACCGGCCTGGTCGATCTTCAGGTGGACCGGTTCCGCCGGATTGGTCGGCGGCGGCTGATTCGGATTCGGCTGCGGCAGATCGACCTGGATCCGATGCGCCAGCACCGGTGCCGTGATCATGAAGATGATCAGCAGCACCAGCATCACGTCGACCAGCGGCGTGACGTTGATCTCCGACATCGGTCCACTGGTGTTGGTAGAGAAGGACATCTGGTTACTCCTTCGGCGCGTCGGTAGTCATGAAAGCAACATGCACCATGCCCGAATCCTTGGCGTCGCCGATGACCTTCTTCACGATCTTGAACTCGGTGTTCTTGTCCGCGCGGATTTGCAGCTCCGGCTGCGGCGACCTTTGCGCGCTCACCGCAAACTGTGCCCGCAGCTCGGCTTCGGTGACCAGGTGGTCATTGAAGTACGTGCTGCCATCCTGCTTGACCGCCAGATCCAGTGGCGGCACCGACATTTCCGAATCCGGTGTCTTCGGGTTGGCCGTAGGCAGATCGATCGTGATGGAGTGCGACATCAGCGGAGCCGTGATCATGAAGATGATCAGCAGAACCAGCATCACGTCGACCAGCGGCGTGACGTTGATTTCCGACATCGGACCGCCGGAATTGCCACCTAGGCTGACAGCCATGGGTCAATCCCTCACTTCTGGCTTTCGACGCGCGAACCGGTGGCGAAGAAGTCGTGCAGATCGTGCGCGAATTCGTCGAAGCGGGCGTAGACCACGCGGTTCGAACGGCTGAAGAAGTTGTACGCGAACAGCGCCGGGATCGCGACGAACAGACCGAAGGCGGTCATGATCAGCGCCTCGCCGACCGGGCCAGCCACCGCGTTCATCGAGGCGTTGCCGGAAGCGGCGATGCGGATCAGCGCGTGGTAAATGCCCCACACAGTACCGAGCAGACCGACGAACGGCGCGGCAGAACCGACCGTGGCGAGCAGGGTCATGCCGCCTTCCAGACGCATGCTCTCGCGGGCCACCGCCTGGCGCAGGGCACGGTCGATGAACTCCGAACGGCTCAGCGACTCGGCCAGACGACCGGTGGTGCCGGCAGCCGCCGTGGCCTGCTGGTGGTGGGCGACCGCCGAAGCGGCGTCGAGCGCGATCTTGGAGAACGGCTCGGTGCGCGGCTGCGCTTCGAGTTCACGGATCGCGTCCTGGGTGGAGCCGTTGCCCCAGAACCCGTTGATGACCTTTTCGGCGCGGGCCTTCACCGTGGCGTTGCGGATGCCGTTGGCGATGATGAAGTACCACGACAGGAACGACATCGCGACCAGGGTCACGAAGACGACCCAGCCGAGCCAGTCGAAGTTCTGGATCAGGTTGTCGAAGCCCATCTGTTTCATGGCTTCGGCGTTGGTATTGCCACCCATGGCCTGTGCGGCACCGGTCGTATCAGGAGTCTGTAGGAACATAACGCTACCCTAGGGAAGTCAAGCGTGAACTGTAACCGTAAACCGGGCGAACCCGGTTACAGCTGGTTGAGATTGAAGTTGACCGGAACGCGTGCGTACCCTTCAACTTTTTGTCCATTTCGAATCGTTGGATTGAAGCGCCAACGACGTGCGGCATCCATGGCAGCACGATCGAGTTCGTGATAACCGCTGGAGCGGTCGATCTTTATGTCCTTCGGCGAGCCATCCACGCCCACCAGGATCATCAGCACCACCGTACCCTCATGCCGCTGACGGATGGCCTGCGGCGGATACTTCGGCTGGAGCCGGCTGTTGTAGCTGAGATCCGAGCTGGCCGTGATATCCGTTGGCGGTGCCGGCGGCGCTGGCGGCGCTGGCGGCGCTGCCTGGGTCGCATTCGCCGAAACCTCTTCCACCGCTGGCGGTGGTGTCGGCGGCGGCGGTGTCGGTGGCACCTTGACCTGCTGGATGATCTTCGGCGGCGGCTGCTTCGGCGGTTCCGGCGGCGGCGGCGGCGGCGGTGGTGGCGGCGGCGGCGGCTCGATGAAGTTCACCTGGACGATGCGTTCCTTTTCCTTGTGGTTCTGATTCGGCGGCGCCATCGGCGCCACGATCAACAGGAAGGCAAACGCATGCAGCCCGATGGCAACTGCCAGTGCCCAGGTGCGTTTCCAACTAAACGGCTCGCGCCCGATTTCTTCGTTACTTGAGGCCATCTGTCACTAGTCTGGAGCTGATCGATCAGAAGAGAACGTTGCCGCAGGGCTTGACTCCGAAATCGTCAGATGCGTTGACGAATCCGGAAGGAACTTGCCACTGGGGAGACGCGGGGGAAAGGTTGAAACGGTACAACAGCACATGGCATTTGTATAGCGCCGCGGGGATGAAGCATATGGACGTCCATTCCATCCCGTGGCCTGCCACGTGCTTCAACCGGTCATTCGGCGCCGGTCTTTTTCAGCCAGTCCCTTGCCTTCGCCGCCGTCTCCGGATCCTTGGCAGCGTTTTTCATCGCGGCGATCGCCGCCGGCTTGTTCTTCAAGCCGCGTTCGGACTCGGCCAGCAGCATGTACGCCGTGCCCTTGTGCTTCACGCCCTTGTCGATGGCCTGCTGGACCAGGCCCTTGGCCTGGCTGTACTTGTTCTCGCTCAGCAGCAGGCGTCCGGCGGCCAATGCGGCCTCGCCATCGCTGGCCAGCGGAATGGCCTTGTTGTAGTAGCTGATCGCCTTGTCGGCGTTGTTGCCGATCTCGGCGGCTTGGCCGAGCAACACGTAGGTTCCCGCGTCGGGCTTGACGATGCCCTTGCCGATACCGTCCTCAAGCACCTGCTGGGCCTTGAGCGCGTTCGGCGTCGGATCCGAGCTTTCCTGGCCAGCGATCAGGTACAGCTTGGCCAGGTTCACGTACTGGGTGTCCTTGGTGAGCGTGCCGGCGGCGCGGGCCTTCTCCAGCATCTGGATCGCCTCGGGATACTTGTGCGCCTGCATCAGTACGGCGACCGCGTTGTTGAGCGCGTTCGGATCGCTCGGATTCGAATTGAGCTGGCTGGTGGCCAGCTGCGCTGCCTTGTCGTCCTGGCCGGATTCGGAGTAGCTGGCCATCAGGATCTGGTCCCAGGTCGGCTGCGGCTTGTCGGTCAGCGACTTGGCCTTGGTGATCGCGGCGATCGCCTCGGGATATTTGTTGAGTCGGTAGTAGGCGTTGCCTTCGAGCGCGTACGAATCGGCGGTTTCCTTCTTGCCTTCGGCGCGCCACTTGGCGACCGTGTCCAGCGCGGGCTGGTACTGCTCGTCGGCCAACTGGAACTGCGCCAGCATGTACATCAGCTGGAAGTAGGTATCGTTCGGCATCACGCCGAGCGCCAGCGAGCGCTGCAGCGTGCTGATGGCGCCCTTGATGTCGCCGTCGTTGTAGTGGAGGCTGGCCATGCCCTGCAGGGCGAGCGCCTGGGCATACTTGCTCTTGCTGCCGTCGATGATCGGCTGCAGCAGCTGCTCAGCCTTGGCCTTGTCGCCTTCGTTGACGGCGTCCAGGCCGTCGTTGAGGCTCTTCTGGTCCTTCGCGCTGCTCAGGTCGAGCTTCGGCTCGGTGCGCGTCGCATTCGGATACAGCGCTTCCTTCTTGGGTGTGGCGTCGTCGCTCTTGCGCGCCAGGGCCGGGCTGCTGGCCACGCCCAGCAGCAGCGCAACGCCGGCCAGCATGGTTAACCCTCGGGCATGCTTCATGGTGATCCTCGTGATGTCTGGGCGCGTCGTAATGACGCGGGGGATTGCGAAGCCTAACTCGACCCGGCACGCGATAACAAGTTGCAGTGCCGCATCAAAGATCGTTAAAAATCAATTAGTTGGCTTGTTCCGTCCGATGGGATGCCAAATTTGCACGGCGCCGCGAGCACTCGGCACCGGCTGCCGCGGCGCCCACCGGCCCCGGGCGGCGGGCGCGGCGGGAAGCTTCGCGTCGGCGGGGAGGCCGTCAAATGTCCAGGTTGGCGACCTTCAGCGCGTTCGCCTCGATGAAATCGCGACGCGGTTCGACCGCCTCGCCCATCAGCATCGAGAACATCTGGTCGGCGGCGATGGCATCCTCGATGCCGACCTGCAGCATGCGCCGGGTGTCCGGATTCACCGTGGTATCCCACAGCTGCTCCGGGTTCATTTCGCCCAGGCCCTTGAAGCGCTGGATGCTGCGACCCTTCTTCGCCTCGTCCAGCAGCCAGTTGCGCGCATCGAGGAAGCTGAGCACGCCGCGCGAGGCATTGCCGCGACGCACGACAGCGTCGGGCTGGATCATGCCGGCGATCTGCTGACTGATCGCCAGGATCGGGCGAAGCTCGGCACTGGCGAAGAACGGCTGCGGCAGCAACCAGGTATGGCTGAGTCCGTGCTGCTCCTTCACCACCTCGATCGCGGCCGGCTGCCCGCCAGCGGCCGGGCGCAGCGTGAGGCGGTAGTGCGGCTTGCCCAGGCCGCTGGCCGCCAGCCGCTGCGCGGCGCCATCCAGCCAGGCTTGCATGGCCACCGGATCGGACCACAGCGCGGGTGTGATCGGCTGGTGCTCGAGCAACACGTTCAGCACGGCGGCATCGAAACGATGCGCCAGCCGGGCAATCTGGTCCAGCGCGAGCTGGTAGCCGCGCAGCAGCTTCTCCAGCGCCTCGCCGGTGATCGGCGGCGCATCCGGGGCGTAGGTCAGCGCAGCGTTGTCCACCGCGCTGGAGATCAGGAAGTCGTTCAGCGCGGCATCGTCCTTGATGTACAACTCCTGCTTGCCCTGCTTCACCTTGTACAGCGGCGGCAGGCCGATGTAGATGTGGCCGCGCTCGATCAGCTCGGGCATCTGGCGGTAGAAGAAGGTCAGCAGCAGGGTGCGGATGTGCGAGCCGTCGACGTCCGCGTCGGTCATCAGGATGATGCGGTGGTAGCGCAGCTTGTCGGGGTTGTACTCGTCCTTGCCAATGCCGGTGCCCAGCGCGGTGATCAGCGTGCCGACCTCGGCCGAGGCCAGCATGCGGTCGAAGCGCGCCTTCTCCACGTTCAGGATCTTGCCTTTCAGCGGCAGCACGGCCTGGGTCCTGCGGTTGCGGCCCTGCTTGGCCGAGCCGCCGGCGGAATCACCCTCGACCAGGAACAGCTCGCACAGCGCCGGGTCCTTTTCCTGGCAGTCGGCCAGCTTGCCGGGCAGGCCGGCGATGTCCAGCGCGCCCTTGCGGCGGGTCATCTCGCGCGCCTTGCGGGCGGCTTCGCGGGCACGAGCGGCGTCGACCACCTTCGAGGCGATCGCCTTGGCCTCGTTCGGGTGTTCCAGCAGGAACTCGCCGAGCTTCTCGTTGATGACCTGCTCCACCACGGTCTTCACCTCGGACGAGACCAGCTTGTCCTTGGTCTGCGAGGAGAACTTCGGATCAGGCACCTTCACCGACAGTACCGCGATCATGCCTTCGCGCATGTCGTCGCCGGACAGCGCGACCTTGGCGTTCTTGGCCAGGCCTTCCTTCTCGATGTAGTTCTGCAGCGAGCGGGTCAGCGCGGCGCGGAAACCGGTGAGATGGGTGCCGCCATCGCGCTGCGGGATGTTGTTGGTGAAGCAGAACATGATCTCGTTGTACGAGTCGGTCCACTGCATCGCCACTTCCACCACGATGCCGTCCTGTTCGGCGGAGAGGCTGATCACGTTCGGGTGCAGCGCGGTCTTCATCTGCGCCAGGTGCTGCACGAACGAGCGGATGCCGCCCTCGTAGGCGAACGTGTCCGCCCGCCCTTCCCCGCGCTCGTCCTTCAGCTCGATGGTGACGCCGGAGTTGAGGAAAGCCAGCTCGCGCAGACGTTTGGCCAGAATCTCGTAGTGGAAGTCGATGTTGCTGGTGAAGGTGGCCGGGCTGGGCAGGAAGCGCACCGTGGTACCGCGCTTGTTCGACGGCCCAACCTCCTTCAGCGGGTACAGTGGCTCGCCGAGCGCGTATTCCTGCTGGTACTCATGACCGTCACGATAAATGGTCAGCCACAGGTGATCGCTCAGCGCGTTCACCACGGAAACGCCCACCCCGTGCAGGCCACCGGACACCTTGTACGAATTGGCGTCGAACTTGCCGCCGGCATGCAGCACCGTCATCACCACCTCGGCGGTGGAGCGATGCTCCTCCGGGTGCATGTCGACCGGGATACCGCGGCCGTTGTCGCTGACGCTGACCGAGCCGTCGTCGAGAATGGTGACCGCCACCTTGTCGCAGTAGCCGGCCAGCGCCTCGTCGATCGAGTTGTCGACCACTTCGAACACCATGTGGTGCAGGCCGGTGCCGTCATCGGTGTCGCCGATGTACATGCCCGGGCGCTTGCGCACCGCTTCCAGGCCCTTCAGCACCTTGATGTTGCTGGAGTCGTAGTGCGATTCGTTGCTGGGTTCGTTCATGCGTTGACCGTTTCCTGGCGCCAGCGACCCGCCCGACTCGGCGCCGTGAATGGCCGGACAGGGTTATGCAATCCGCGGGAGATGCAACCTTCCAATTATAGCAGGCGCGTCAGCTCGCCTTGTTCCACGTGGAACACTCGGGCGGGCAACCCTTGCAGTGCGGCTGGCAATTCGGTGCCGGTAAGCAGCACCTGGGCGTCCGCCGCCAGCAGCTGGGTCACCACCGCGGCTTGGTGGGCCAGGTCCAGTTCCGAGGCAAGGTCGTCGAGGCAGACGATCGGCCATTCACCACACTGCTCCGCATACAGTTTGGCCTGCGCCAGCAGGCAAGCCAGCGCGGTAAGCTTCTCCTGACCGCGGGACAGATGTTCACGCAATGGGGCCTGTTCGAACATGATCGACCAGTCCGCCCGATGCGCGCCGAGGGTGGTATGCCCGCGGGCAAGATCCCGACCCCGCTGCTCGCGCAACTGCCGGGCCAGGTCCAGCTCGTCCGACCAGCCCCGGCGATAGCGCAGCTCGAAAGCGCCCAGCTCCGGCAGCAAGCCGGCGAAGCCGTCAAGCAGCTTCGGGCGCAACCGATCCAGATAGCTACGCCGTTGCCGATCGATCTGCTCGGCGGCTTGGGCCAGCTCCGCCTCCCACGGTGCAAACAGCTCGTCGGCTGGCGGGGCGGGGGCACGCAACAGGCTGTTGCGCTGTTTCAGCGCACGCTGGTAGCGGCGCCAGGTGGACAAAAAGGTATGTTCCACGTGGAACACTCCCCAATCCAGATACCGCCGGCGCTCTTCCGCCGCACCGGCGATCAAGCCGTGCGAACCTGATTCAAAACAGACCACCGCGCATTCACCGACCAGCTGCCCCAACGCCACGCCGGTACCGTCCAGCTTTGCCTCCCAGCGCACGCCATCCCGTCCCAGGCCGAGCCGGCACACCCGCTCATCGGCATGGCGCAACTCGGCAAAGATCGACAGCTGCGTGGTACCCCGTTGCAGCAGCGCTTCCTTCGCGCCGCTGCGAAAGGAGCGCGCATGCGAAAGCAGGAACGCTGCCTCCAGCACGCTGGTCTTGCCGGCGCCGTTGGCACCGACGAAGACGTTGACACCCGGATCCAGCGCCACGCCGACCTCAGTAAGGCAGCGCAGGCCGCGCACGCGAAGCTGCTCCAGCCTCATGCGGGTTGTGTCCACAAACAGCAACGCCGGAGTTCCTGGTGGGAGCCCCGGCGTTGCCTGTTCTTGCCGCGTGTGGCGAGCGCCATGCGCTGGCCGTCAGAGCCGCAACGGCATGATCACGTGGCGAGCCTGCTCGCTGTCATGTTCCTGCACCAGGCAGCTCGACTGCGCATCGCGCAGGCTGAGCCGCGCCCGCTCACCGCGCAGCGCGGCCAGTGCATCGAGCAGGTAGCCCACGTTGAAGCCCACCGCGAGGTCGGACACATGGGTGTCGGCCTCGACCTCCTCCACCGCCTCTTCCTGCTCCGGGTTGTGCGCCACGATGCGCAGCTTGCCCGGCGACAGCTCCAACCGCACGCCGCGGTACTTCTCGTTGGAGAGGATCGCGGCGCGCTGCAGCGCGCCCCGCAGCACCTCGCGGTCGATCGTGGCGGTCTTGTCCGCGCCCAACGGGATCACCGCCTCGTAGTCGGGGAAGCGGCCGTCGATCAGCTTGGAGGTGAACACCACGTCGCCGCGGCGCACGCGCAGATGGTTGCGGCCGAACTCCAGCTCGACCTGGCCGTCACCGGTTTCCAGCAGACCTACCAGTTCGTTGACGCCCTTGCGCGGGATGATGATCTGTCGGCGCGTGCTCACCGAATTCTGCAGGCCGGTTTCCTTCATCGCCAGCCGGTGGCCATCGGTGGCCACGCAGCGCAGGGTGTGCTCCTGCAGATCGAGCAGCATGCCATTCAGGTAGTAACGCACGTCCTGGTTCGCCATGGCGAAGGCCGTGCGTTCCATAAGGTCGCGCAAGGCTTCTTCCGGCAGGCTGACCTTTTCCACCAGTTCGATCTCGTCGACGGTGGGAAACTCGCTGGCCGGCAGGGTCGTCAGCGTGAAGCGGCTGCGCCCGGCGTTCAGCGCCACGCGATCGCCGCTGAGCTTGAGGTCGATCCGCGCACCGTCGGGCAGGGCGCGCACGATGTCGAACAGCTTGCGGGCGGGGATGGTGACCTCGCCATCGACCAGTTTCTCCGCCGCGCTGGTGGCTACCATCTCCACTTCCAGGTCGGTTCCGGTCAGCGACAGTTTGCCGGAGCCAACCTTGACCAGCAGGTTGGCCAGCACCGGCAGCGTCTGGCGGCGTTCAACCACACCAACCACCTGCTGCAGAGGCTTGAGCAGAGCTTCTCGTTGGATGCTGAATTGCATGACTGTGCTTCCCCTATGCCTGCTGTTCTGTCTTTAAAAGAAGTTAGTGGTTGCTGTTGGTGCGGTGGGTAACTTTCATAACCGAATTTCATCCGGTAAATCAACAGCCTGGGTAGATTTGTGGGTGTGTTTGAACGGGCTGTCTTACGGTGGGTGATTTGTGGATAACTTCCGCACTCGATTCGTCCACCCATTATCCACAGCTTGAGCCCCCGCTTATCCATAATCTTTGCCGATCGTCGCTCAACCGGTCAGCGTGCGGATCAGCTGCTCCCAGTCCTGGCGCATGCGCGCGTCGGTCTCGATGAATTTGCGGATCGTCTTGCAGGCATGCATCACCGTGGTGTGGTCGCGCCCGCCGAACGCCTCTCCGATCTCCGGCAGGCTGTGTTCGGTCAGTTCCTTGGACAGCGTCATGGCGATCTGCCGCGGCCGCGCCAGCGAGCGCACGCGCCGCTTGGACAGCAGGTCCTGCAGGCGCACGTTGAAGTACTCGGCGGTGATCTT
The DNA here is from genome assembly GCF_058789735.1 of Rhodanobacter sp. FW106-PBR-R2A-1-15. Taxonomy (NCBI): domain Bacteria; kingdom Pseudomonadati; phylum Pseudomonadota; class Gammaproteobacteria; order Lysobacterales; family Rhodanobacteraceae; genus Rhodanobacter; species Rhodanobacter sp. FW106-PBR-R2A-1-15. The sequence goes on from NZ_JBYTEM010000029.1 coordinate 29,264, forward strand.
CTGGATGTTGGCGATGGTGACTGCCTGCGCATGCGTGGCCAGCAGGTCGCGCAGGGTCTCCTCGGCGAAGTCGGTGGTGATCGGCTTGCCGTAGAAGTTGGCCCGCGCCGCCAGCGTGTTCAGCGCGCCCTCGAGATCGCGCACGTTGGAGCGGATGCGCTTGGCCAGCAGCATCGCCACGTGCTCGTCCACCGCCACGCCCTTGTCGTGCGCCTTGGCCAGCAGGATCGCCGCGCGCGTCTCGAAATCCGGCGGCTCGATCGCCACCGACAGGCCCCAGCCCAGGCGCGACTTCAGCCGCGGCTCCAGCTTGTCCACTTCCTTGGGGTAGCGGTCGCAGGTGAGGATGATCTGCTGCTTGGACTCGAACAGCGCGTTGAAGGTGTGGAAGAACTCCTCCTGCGTGGTGTCCTTGCCGGCGAAGAACTGGATGTCGTCGATCAAGAGCGCATCCACCGAGCGGAAGCGCAGCTTGAACTGGTCCATGCTCTTGGCGCGCAGCGCCTCGATCATCGAGCCGACGAACTGCTCCGAACGCAGGTACAGCACCTTGCAGTCCGGGTTGCGCTCGCGCATCAGGTTGCCGGCGGCGTGCATCAGGTGGGTCTTGCCCAGGCCGGTGCCGCCGTACAGCAGCAGCGGGTTGTAGGCGCGGCCGGGGTTGGTCGCCACCTGCATGGCGGCCGCCTTGCCGAGCTGGTTGGACTTGCCCTCGACGAAGGTCTCGAAGGTGTAGTGCGGGTCCAGGTTGTGGTTGAACGCGGGAGCCGCCGGGACCGGGGTAACCCGAGGTGCCGGCGCCGCCTTGGCCGACACGGCCGGCCGCACCGTGCTGGAGCCGACCTCCAGCCGCACCGGGCACGGCCTGCCGGCAAGCTGCAGCAGCATCGCCTCGATCTGTCCCAGGTAGCGCCCGCGCACAGTGTCCAGGGTGTAGGAGTTGGGCGCAAACAGCTGCAGGCCGTTGGCATCTTCGCGCGCCTGCAGCGGCATCAGCCAGGTATGCAGGTCTTCGGCGCTCAGCTCGCCTTCGAGGCGCTCAAGGCAGCGCCGCCACAGATCACTCATGGACAAATCAACCACAGCTTCGAAGCGCTTGCGCGCGGGGTGATGGGCTAGTCTAGCAGCCTCCCCCGCACCCTCGGCCGCCACATATCCACACCGGTATCCACAGCGTGCCGACTACGGCCATTTGACAGCAGCAACGGCTAGCCCACATACTTTCCAACCTTTTTATCCACATTCCCTTCGGAGCAACCCATGAAGCGGACCTTCCAGCCCAGCAAGCTCAAGCGCGCTCGCACGCACGGTTTCCGTGCCCGTATGGCCACCGCCGACGGCCGCAAAGTCCTCAGCGCCCGTCGCGCCAAGGGCCGCAAGCGCCTGATCCCGTAATCGGCGCGAGCGTCATGGCCAACGCCGAGCTGCCGCGCGAAGCGCGGTTACGTCGGCCGGGTGACTTTGCCGCCTTGCGAAGCAGCAGCGGACGCGCAGGCGGCCGCTGTTTTCATATGCGCTATCGTGACAACGGCCTCGACCATGCCCGGCTCGGCCTGGCAATTTCCAAGCGCGTCTCCAAGCGCGCGGTCGAACGCAACCGGATCAAACGCCTGCTGCGCGAGTCGTTCCGGCGCGTGCGCCACCGGCTGCCGGCGGTCGACATGATGGTGATGGCGCGCGAACAGGCTGCCGGCGTACCCGGGCCGCAGCTGCTGGCCGAACTCGACGGCCTGTGGAAAAAACTGCAGGCCGGCCATGCCGCAACGTCCGGGCCATTGAAGCCCGCCGGCGACACCCGCACAATCGAGCGTTGACCTTTTCCCTTCCTGTCTCCGCGGCGTGGACACGTGTCGTGGCGTTACCCGGATCTGCTACGCGATGAATCAAACGCGCACCTTCCTTATGTTCGCCCTGCTGGCCGTGGCCTATTTCCTGTTCCTGGCCTGGGAGAAGGATTACGGCCCCAAGGCGCCGCCACCGGAGGTTGCCAGCACCGCCGCCGCTTCGTCGGCCGATGCCAGCGTGCCGGGTGCGATCCCCACCGTCACCCAGTCCACTCCCTCCCCGGCCGCCATGGCGGATGGCGGCCAGAGCGCTGCCGCGCCGGCGCAGTTGATCACCGTCACCACCGACGTGTTGAAGCTGAGCGTGGACCCCCGCGGCGGCAGCCTGGTGCACGCCGACCTGCTGGCCTACCCGCAGGCGCCGCGCACGCACAAGGCACCGAACCCGCCGCCGACCGTGCTGCTGTCCAGCGACGAGGCGCATTACTCCGTGGCCCAGAACGGCCTGGTCAGCAGCAGCGACAGCGCGCCGGCCGATCAGCCGAACCACCTGGCGCTGTTCCACGCCGAGCAGACCGCCTACGCGCTGGCCGACGGCCAGGATGAGCTGAAGGTCGATCTCACCTGGCAGGACGCCGCCGGCCTCAAGGTCACCAAGACCTATACCTTCAGGCGTGGCAGCTACGTGATTGGCGTGAGCCAGCGCATCGACAACGGCAGCGCCACCGCCTGGCATGGCAACGCCTACCAGCAGCTGCTGCGGGTCGAGCCGCCGAAAGCCGGCAACTGGCTGGCCAACTACACCAACCCGGAAATCCGCAGCTTCCAGGGCGCCGCCTGGTATACCGGCGAGAAGTTCGAGAAGCTGACGTTCAAGGACTTCGCCGAACCGAAGGACCAGCTCAACGCCTCGATCAAGGGCGGTTGGGCGGCGATGCTGAAGCTGTACTTCGTCACCGCCTGGATTCCGCCGGCCGGCCAGACCGAGCAGTACGTCACCCAGACCATCAACCCGGACAGCGCGCATCCGCGCTACCTGATCCGTACCGTCGGCCCCGCACTCAGCGTGGCGCCGGGACAGAGCCTGACCAGCCAGTCGCGCCTGTACGTCGGCCCGAACAAGCAGGGCACCATGGACGCGGTGGCGCCGGGGCTGGACCTCACCATCGACTATGGCATGTTCAAGATCATCGCCGTGCCGATGCACTGGGTGCTGTCGCAGTTCCACGCCATCACCAAGAACTGGGGCGTGGCGATCATCCTGCTGGTGTTGCTGATCAAGGGCCTGAGCTGGAAGCTCACCGCCATCCAGTACCGCTCCAGCGCCCGCATGCGCAAGCTGCAGCCGCGCGTGCAGGCGCTCAAGGAGCGCTACGGCGACGACAAGCAGAAGATGCAGATGGCGATGATGGAGCTGTACAAGAAGGAGAAGGTCAACCCGATGGGCGGCTGCCTGCCGGTGCTGATCACCTTGCCCGTGTTCTACGGCCTGTTCTTCGTGCTCGAGTACAGCCTGGAACTGCGTCACGCGCCGTTCCTGTGGATCCCCGACCTCAGCGCGCCCGATCCGTTCTACATCCTGCCGATCATCTACGCGCTGGTGATGCTGGGCACGCAGTGGCTGAACCCGGTCGCCGCGGGCATGGACCCGACCCAGGCGAAGATGATGAAGGTGATGCCGCTGCTGTTCACCGTGATGTTCGCCTTCTTCCCTGCCGGCCTGTGCCTGTACTACGCGGTCAACGGCATCGTCGGCCTCGGCCAGCAGTGGTGGATCACCCACCACGTCGACCGCGAGGACACGGCGGCGCCGAAGGCCGCCTGATGGACGACTCTGGCGATCGTCCCTGATCGTCAAGGTCAAACGGGCGGCCATCGGTGGCTGCACCTCCGATAAAAGCGGCCGCGCCGGGCAACCGCGCGGCCGTCTTCGTTTACGCCAGGAACCCGCCTGCGCTCCTATAGTCTTTCAGATCCCGAGAAACTCCGCCGCGCCCTGCGCCAGCAGATCGGCCGCCACCTGCCGGCCCAGCGCGAGCGCCTGGTCACTGGGGCCGCTGGCCTCCGCGCGCAGCAGCCGGCCGCCGGCGGCGTCGCCAACCAGGCCGCGCAGGTGCAGGCCGTGTTCGCCCAGCATGCACCACGCGCCGACCGGCACCGTGCAGCTGCCGCCCAGCGCCTGGTTCATCGCGCGCTCGGCGCTCACCGTGAGCCGGGTGTCGGCGTCGTCCAGCGCGACCAGCAGCGCCAGCACGCCGGGCTGGTCGGCGCGCGCCTCGATCGCGATCGCCGCCTGGCCCGGCGCCGGCAGCCAGTCCGGGGCGGCCAGCCGCGAGCGGATGCGCACGGCCAGGTCGAGGCGTTCCAGCCCCGCGCAGGCCAGCACGATCGCGTCGTAGGCGCCGGCATCGAGCTTGGCCAGCCGCGTGCCCACGTTGCCGCGCAGGTCGAGCAGCACCAGATCCGACCGCAACGCGCGCAACTGCGCCTGCCGGCGCAGCGACGAAGTACCCACGCGCGCACCGTGCGGCAGCGCGGCGAGGTCGGCGTAATGGTTGCTGACGAACGCGTCGGCGGCATCCGCGCGCGGCAGCATCGCCGGCAGCGCGAAACCCGGCTCCAGCTGCGCCGGCACGTCCTTCAGCGAATGCACGGCGAGGTGGGCGCGGCCTTCCAGCATCGCCACCTCCAGCTCCTTCAGGAACAGCCCCTTGCCGCCGATGGTGGCCAGCGGCTGGTCGAGGATCTCGTCGCCGCGGGTGGACAAGGGCACCAGTTCCACCGCCAGCCCGGGATGCGTGGCGCGCAGCCGCGACGCGACGTGCTCGGCCTGCCACAGCGCGAGTGCGCTCTTGCGGGTGGCGATGCGCAGGGTGGAAGGGTTCATTGGGGCTCCGCGGCGTTCGACGGGCCCTCATTGTCGCGTAGTTTGCGCAAGGCGGCGTAACGGCAGATTGGCGCAGGACGGCGGCAAAGCCGCTACGATGAGGGCAAACCACAGGAGCAGATCATGCAAAGCGGCAATCCGGCGCTCAACAAGAACACCTTCCTCGACGCGGCCAGCGGCGCTGTCGTCACGCGCGACGACCAGGCGATGACGATCAACGGCACGGTCAACAAGACCGGCCTGCTGCTGCTCCTGGTGCTGGTCGGCGCGATGGTCAGCTGGAGCCGGTTTGCCGGTCCGGACAGCCTGCCGGCGATGATGCCGCTGGTGCTCGGTGGCGCCATCGGTGGCCTGGTGCTGGGGCTGGTCACCGTGTTCAAGAAGACCTGGGCGCCGTTCACCGCGCCGCTGTACGCGGTGGCGGAAGGGCTGTTCATCGGCGCGCTGTCGGCGATCTTCGAGATGCGCTACCCCGGCATCGTGATGCAGGCGGTGGGGCTGACCTTCGGCACCATGGCCGCGCTGCTGCTGGCCTATCGCAGCGGGCTGATCCGCGCCACCGAGAAGTTCAAGCTGGGCATCGCCGCGGCCACCGGCGGCATCCTGCTGCTGTACCTGGCCAACTTCGCAATGGGCTTCTTCGGCCACTCGATCGGCTTCATCAACGGCAGCAGCGGCGTCGGCATCGCGTTCAGCGCGGTGGTGGTGGTGATCGCCGCGCTGAACCTGATCCTCGACTTCGACCTGATCGAGACCGGCGCCCAGCAGGGCGCGCCGAAGTACATGGAGTGGTATGGCGCGTTCGCGCTGGTGGTCACCCTGGTCTGGTTGTACCTGGAGCTGCTGCGCCTGCTGTCGAAGCTGCAGTCGCGCAACTGAGGGTGTCAGCGCGCCAGCAGTGCCCTGGCGCGCTTCAACACGTTGTCCACGGTGAAGCCGAACTCGCGCAGCAGCACCTCGGCCGGGGCGGAGGCGCCGAAGTGGTCGATGCCGAGCATGTCGCCGCGCGCACCGACGTAGCGGTCCCAGCCTTGCGGGGAGCCCAGTTCCACCGCCAGTCTCGCTGAAACATCCGGCGGCAGCACGCTGTCGCGATAGGCCTGCGGCTGCGCGTCGAAGAGTTCCCAGCTCGGCATCGACACGCAGCGCACAGCGATGCCGTCGGCCTGCAGTTTTTCGGCGGCTGCGATGATCAGGCCGATCTCGGAGCCGCTGGCGATGAGGATCAGCGCGGGCTTGCCGTCCGGCGCGTCGCGGAGCACGTACGCGCCGCGGCGCAGGCCGTCGGCGCTGGCGTAGCGGCTGCGGTCCAGCGTGGGCACGTTCTGCCGGGTCAGCGCCAGCAACACCGGCCGCCGCTTCGTTTCCAGCGCCACCTTCCACGCCACCGCGGTCTCGTTGGCGTCGGCCGGGCGGATCACGGTGAGGTTGGGGATCGCACGCAGGCTGGCCAGCTGTTCCACCGGCTGGTGGGTGGGGCCGTCCTCGCCCAGCGCCACGCTGTCGTGGGTGAATACGTGCACTACGTGCGCACCCATCAGCGCCGCCAGGCGGATCGCCGGGCGCATGTAATCGGAGAAGATCAGGAAGGTCGCCCCGTAGGGGATGAAGCCGCCGTGCACGGCCAGCCCGTTGGTGATCGCGCCCATCGCGTGCTCGCGCACGCCGAAGTGCAGGTTGCGCCCGGCGGGGCTCCAGCCGCCGCCGTCGGATCCCTGGCCGTCCTCGCCCCGCAGCAGCGGCGGATTGAAGTCGCCCAGATCCTTCAGCGCGGTGTGGGTGGACGGATCGAGATCGGCCGAGCCGCCACACAGCGCGGGCAGCTTCGGCGCGATCGCGTTCATCACCTTGCCGCCGGCGACGCGGGTGGCGAGGCCCTTGGTGTCAGCGGGGAACACCGGGATGTCCGCATCCCAACCGACCGGCAGCGCGCCATCCAGGCGGCCCAGCAGTTCGCGCGCCAGTTCCGGAAAGGCCTGGGTATAGACGTCCATACGGCTGTTCCAGGCGCGTTCGGCCTCCGCGCCGCGGTCCAGCGCTTCGCGCAGGTGCTTGAGCGCCGGTGCCGGCAGCAGGAAGTCCGGTTCGACCGGCCAGCCCAGTTTCTCCTTCGTTCTCCTGACGTCCTCGACGCCCAGCGGCGAGCCGTGCGCCTTGAACGTATCCTGCTCGGGCGAGCCGTAGCCGAGGTGCGTGTGCACCAGGATCAGCGAGGGCCGGGTGGTGTCGGCGCGGGCGTCGTCGAGTGCGGCGTCGATCGCCGCCAGGTCGTTGCCGTCGGCCACGTGGATGACCTGCCAGCCGTAGGCCTCGAAGCGCTTGCCGCGATCCTCGGAGAAGGTGATGTCGGTACCGGCGGCGAGGGTGACGTAGTTGTCGTCATACAGGCACACCAGCTTGCCGAGCTGCAGGTGCCCGGCCAGCGAGGCGGCTTCGCTGGCCACACCTTCCATCAGGTCGCCATCGCTGACGATGGCCCAGGTGCGATGGTCGATCACCGTGTGGTCGTCGCGGTTGTAGCGCGCGGCCAGGTGCGCCTCGCCGATCGCCATGCCCACCGCGTTTGCCAGCCCCTGGCCGAGCGGGCCGGTGGTGATCTCCACGCCCGGCGTGTGGCCGTATTCGGGGTGCCCCGGCGTCTTGCTGCCCCACTGGCGGAACTGCTTCAAGTCGTCCAGCGTGAGGTCGTAGCCGGTGGCGAACAGCAGGCTGTACAGCAGCGCCGAGCCGTGGCCGGCAGAGAGCACGAAGCGGTCGCGGTCGGGCCAGTGCGGATTGGCGGGGTTGTGCTTCAGCTGATGCGTCCACAGCGCGTACGCCATCGGCGCGGCGCCCAGCGGCAGGCCGGGGTGGCCGCTGTTCGCGTGCTGCACCATGTCCACCGACAGGAAGCGCAGCAGGTCGATGCATGGCTGGTCGAGGTCGTGGGACATGGCGTTCTCCGGTGTGAGGGAATGGTGCGAGGAAACCGTCGTCATCCCCGCGCAAGCGGGGATCCAGTGTCTCTCTCCTTGCCGACGGCCTTGAAGTCGCTGGATGACCAGCTTCGCTGTTGATAAAGCGCCTCCCGCTTGCGCGGGAATGACGTCGTCCGGGAGGCCCAAGCCTGCATTCAGGCCAGCGCGGTGTCGACGATCTGCTGCGCTTCGGCAAGCAGGCTTTGCAGATGCTCTTGGCTCTTGAAGCTTTCGGCGTAGACCTTGTAGATCGCTTCGGTGCCGGACGGCCGCGCGGCGAACCAGCCGTTGGCGGTGATCGCCTTGATCCCGCCGATCGCTGCGCCGTTGCCGGGTGCCTTGTCCAGCACCTGCTCGATGGTCTCGCCGGCCAGCCGGTCGCTCTTCAGCTGGTCGGGCGCCAGTTTCGCCAGCTTCGCCTTCTGCGCCGGCGTGGCCGCGGCGTCGACGCGGCTGGCGAACGGCTTGCCGAGTTCGTTCGTCAGTCGGGCATATAGCTCGCCCGGGTCCTTGCCCTCGCGCGCGGTGATCTCGGCCGACAGCAGCGCCGGCACCAGGCCATCCTTGTCGGTGACCCAGGCCGTACCGTCGCGGCGCAGCAGCGAGGCGCCCGCGCTTTCCTCGCAGCCGAAGCCGAGCGAGCCGTCGAACAGGCCGGGTGCGAACCACTTGAAGCCGACCGGCACTTCATAGAGTTTGCGCTGCAGCCGCTTCGCCACGCGGTCGATCAGCGCGGTGCTGACCACGGTCTTGCCCACCGCCGCGTGCGCGCCCCACTGCGGGCGATGGCGGAACAGGTAGTCGATCAGCACTGACAGATAATGGTTCGGCTCCATCAGTCCGCTGCTGCGGGTGACGATGCCGTGGCGGTCGTGGTCGGTGTCGCAGGCGAACGCCACGTCGTAGCGGTCCTTCAGGCCGATCAGCCGCTGCATCGCGTACTTCGACGAGGGGTCCATGCGGATCTTGCCGTCCCAGTCCACGCTCATGAAGGCGAATTGCGGGTCGACCGTCTCGCTGACCACGGTGAGGTCGAGCTTGTAGCGCTCGGCGATCGGTGCCCAGTAGTGCACGCCGGCACCACCCAGCGGGTCCACGCCCATGTGCACGCCGGCGCCGCGGATGACGTCGAAGTCGACGATGTTCGCCAGGTCGGCGACGTAGGCATTGAGGTAATCGTGCTCGTGCGTGCCGGCCGCCTTGCGCGCCTGCGCGTACGGCATCCGCCGCACGTCCTTCAGGCCGCCTTCGAGCAGGGCGTTGGCGCGGTTCTCCACCCACTTGGTGATGTCGCTGTCGGCGGGGCCGCCGTTGGTGGGGTTGTACTTGAAGCCGCCGTTGTCCGGCGGGTTGTGCGAGGGCGTGATCACGATACCGTCGGCGAGACCCGAGCTGCGGCCGCGGTTGTGGACGAGGATCGCGTGTGACACCGCCGGCGTCGGCGTGTACTCGCCGCCGCTGGAGATCATCGCCTGCACACCGTTCGCGGCCAGCACCTCCAGCGCGTTCTCGAACGCAGGCTGCGACAGTGCGTGGGTGTCGGCGCCGATGAACAGCGGGCCGTCGATGCCCTTGCCCTGGCGGTATTCGCAGATCGCCTGGCTGATCGCCAGGATGTGCGCCTCGTTGAAGCTGCGCTCGAACGAGTTGCCGCGATGGCCGGAGGTGCCGAAGGCCACCCGCTGCGCCGGCACCGACGGGTCGGGTTTCAGATCCGCGTAGGCGGCCAGCAGTTGCGGCATGTCGACCAGGATCGACTGGGGTGCCGGCTTGCCGGCGAGGGGGCTGATCTTCTGGCTCATGGGCTCTCGAAAAATTTTCGGTAAGTGTGCAGATGCTTGTAGGAGCGCACCCTGTGCGCGATGCCTTTCGCCTGGGAACCCAAGAGCATCGCGCACAGGGTGCGCTCCTACAAGAAAACGCGTCAGGTGTGGCCGTCGCGCAGCGCGCGGTAGCGGCGTATCAGGTTGTTGGTGGAACTGTCGTGGGCGAGCGGCAGTTCGTCCGGCGCAGTCAGCTCGGCGATGGTGGTCTTGGCCAGCTGCTTGCCCAATTCCACACCCCACTGGTCGAACGAGTCGATGTCCCAGATCACGCCCTGCACGAACACGCTGTGTTCGTACAGCGCGATCAGGCTGCCGAGCACGCGTGGCGTCAGTCGCTGCGCGAGGATCGTCGTGCTGGGACGGTTGCCGGGGAACGTGCGGTGCGGGGCCAGGGCCGCATCGGTGCCGGCGGCACGCACTTCCTCCGCGGTCTTGCCGAACGCCAGCGCCTCGCCCTGGGCGATCAGGTTCGCCAGCAGCAGGTCGTGCTGGTCGCCGAGCGGGTTCAGGCTCTGGCCGAAGCCGATGAAGTCGCACGGCACGATCCGCGTGCCCTGGTGCAGCAGCTGGTAGAACGAGTGCTGGCCGTTGGTGCCCGGCTCGCCCCAGTAGATCGGCCCGGTGGCGTAGTCCACCGCGGCGCCGTCGCGGCTGACGCGCTTGCCGTTGCTCTCCATGGTCAGCTGCTGCAGGTAGGCCGGGAAGCGCTTCAGGTATTGCTCGTACGGCAGCACTGCGACGCTGGCGGCGTGGAGGAAGTTGTTGTTCCACACCGCCAGCAGGCCCATCAGCACCGGCAGGTTGCGCTCGAACGGCGTCTGCCGGAAATGCTCGTCCATCGCGTGGAAGCCGGCCAGCATCGCGCGGAAATGCTCCGGGCCGATCGCCAGCATGGTGGACAGGCCGATCGCCGAATCCATCGAATAGCGCCCGCCCACCCAGTCCCAGAAGCCGAACATGTTGGCGGTGTCGATGCCGAACTTTGCGACTTCGGCGGCATTGGTGGAGACGGCGACGAAATGCTTCGCCACCGCGCGCTCGTCGCCCAGTGCGGCCACGCTCCATGCGCGCGCGGCATATGCGTTGGCCAAGGTCTCCAGCGTGGTGAAGGTTTTCGAGCAGACGATGAACAGCGTCTCGGCGGCGTCCAGGCCGTGCACCGCCTCGGCGAAGTCGGTGCCGTCCACGTTGGAGACGAAGCGGAACGTCATGTCGCGACGGCTGTAGGCGCGCAGTGCTTCGTACGCCATCACCGGGCCGAGGTCCGAGCCGCCGATGCCGATGCTGACCACGTTGCGGATGCGCCTGCCGCCATGGCCCAGCCACGCGCCGCTGCGCACGCGGTCGGCAAACGCGGCCATGCGGTCGAGCACCGCGTGCACGTCCGCCACCACGTCGTGGCCGTCGACCAGGATCTGCTCGCCCGCCGTCGCGCGCAACGCCACGTGCAGCACCGCGCGGTGCTCGGTGGTGTTGATCCGTTCGCCGTTGAACATCGCCGCGATCCGCTGCGGCAGGCCGCAGGCTTCGGCCAGCTCACGCAGCAGGCGCAGCGCGTCGGCGTCCACGCGCTGCTTGGAGTAATCGAGGTACAGGCCGACGTCTTCCAGCACGAAGCGCTCGCCACGCTGCGGATCGGCGGCGAACCATTCGCGCAGGTGTCGCTGGCCGATCGCGTCGGCATGCCGTTGCAACGCCTGCCACGACGGCAGGCGGGTCAGTCGCGGTTCGCTCATGGCAGCTCGGATTCCTTGTCCAGTGCGCTGGCCTTGTCGGCGATCCGCTGCAGCAGCTGCTGCCACGATGTCACGAACGCCGCGGCGCCGTCCTGCTGCAGCTTCAGCGCCAACGCGTCGATGTCCACGCCGGCCCTGGCGATCTGCGCCAGCACCGCATCCGCGTCACCGCCGTCGTCGGACAGCACGCCGTGCAGCTGGCCGTGGTCGGCGAATGCGTGCAGGGTCTTCTCCGGCATCGTGTTGATGGTGTCCGGCGCGGCCAGCGCGCTGACGTACAGCGTGTCCGGCGCGGACGGGTCCTTGGTGCCGGTGCTGGCCCACAGCAGGCGCTGCGTCCGCGCGCCGGCGGCGGCGAGTTTCTGCCAGCGCTTGGAGGCCAGTAGTTCGCGGTAGGCGCGGTAGGTCTGCTGGGCCACCGCGATGCCCAGCTTGTTGTGCAACGCATCCGGCAACTGCTTGTTGGCGGCCACGTCCCAGCGGCTGACGAATAGCGAGGCGACCGAGCCCACGCGCGGGTCCAGCCCGGCGGCCAGGCGCCGCTCGATGCCGCGCAGGTAGGCTTCGGCCACCGCTTGGTATTGCGCGCAGGAAAACAGCAGGGTCACGTTGATCGGAATGCCGAGGAAGATCGCCTCCTCGATCGCCGGCACGCCTTCCGGGGTACCGGGAATCTTCACGAACAGGTTCTCGCGGTGGGCCAGGTGCTGGATGTGGCGCGCCGCGGCGATCGAGCCGGCGGTATCGGCGGCCAGCAGCGGCGAGACCTCCATCGAGACCCAGCCGTCCACCTGGCCGCTGGCGTCGAACACCGGGCGGAACAGGTCGGCGGCGCGGCGCAGGTCCTCCAGCGCCAGCTCGGTGAACAGCGTCTCGCCGGACAGCCCGGCCAGCGCCTTGGCGTGGATGCCGGGGTCGTAGGCGTCGCCGTTGCCGATCGCCGCGTCGAAGATGCTCGGGTTCGAGGTCAGCCCGGTGATCGAGTCCTCGGCGATATAGCGCGCCAGCGTGCCGTCATCGAGCAGGCTGCGGGTGATGTTGTCCAGCCACAGGCTCTGGCCGAGGTCGTGCAGTTGGCGGGTTGCTTTCATGCTTGCTCCGTGTTTCCGGTTCGATCGATGCAATAGGTTCAGTCTGCCGGCAGGCTGATCGCGGGCGCGCGCGGCAGGAAGTCTTCAAGCTTACGCCGGCGCAGATCGCCGATGCACGCGATGGTGAAGTCCGGTGCCGGCGCGATGGTTTCGCCGGCGCTGGCGGCCGCGTAGTGACCTTGGCGCACGAACACGGTGGTGAGTTTGCGGCCCAGGTGCTGCTTCATCGCGGCCAGGATCTGCGGCTTGTCGTCCACCATCACGTAATGCGCGGCCGGGTAACGCTGCTGCATCGCCACCAGCATCTGCTGCTTGTGCAGGTAGACCAGCACCTCGCCGCCCAGCGCGGCCCACAGTCCGGCGCGGCGGATCTTGTGCGGCTGGAACACCACGTCGCCGTCGGACAGGATCGCGGTGGGCCCCAGCGTGCGCAGGTGCGCCACCGTCTCCAGCGCGTGCGGGTACAGCCGCTCGGCGAACGGATAGTCCAGCAGATAGCCGGACATCTGCAGCAGCGATGGGTCGTTGTCCAGGCCAACGCGAAAGCGCTGCAGCGTGCCCAGATAGTCGGCGAAGCCGGATTCCCGCCGCAGCTCCTCGTAGATCGCCCAGTAGCGCGCGCGCTCACCGGCGCCGAACGCCGCCTCCAGCGTGGCGCCGAGGTCGGCGCCGAAGCGGTCGTTGTCGAGCAGGGTGTTGTCCACGTCGAGCAGGAACACCACCGCGGCCGCTTCGGCGGCAGGGCTGCTTAGCATGGCCTGTCCGCCGCCGCCCGTGGCTCGTGCCAGCCTTCCTCGCCCGCGATGCGCTCGGCCGCGGGCGGGCCCCAGCTGCCCGGCTCGTAGACGTCCACCGCGCCTTCGTGGGCCAGCACGCGGTCCACCACCGCCCACGCCGCCTCCACGCATTCGTCGCTGGTGAACAGCGCGTTGTCGCCGCGGATCGCGTCGCCGAGCAGGCGCTCGTAGGGCGACTTCTCCGGCGCCAGATCGTGCCGCACCACCAGTTCCACCGGCTCGCCACGCATCTCCTCGCCGGGCTGTTTCACCCGCATGCCCGCGGCGATGATCACCTCGGGGCTGAGCCGGAAGCGGAAATAATTCGACTGCGCTGCGCCGATCGGATCGAACACCGACAGCGGCGGCGCCTTCATGTCCACCATCACCTCGGTGGTGGTGAGCGGCAGCCGCTTGCCGGCGCGGATGTGGAACGGCACGCCGGCCCAGCGCCAGGTGTCGATGTACAGGCGCAACGCCACGAAGGTCTCCACGTTGGAATCGGCGGCCACGCCATCGACCTCGCGGTAACCCTCGAACTGGCCGCGCACCACCTCGGCCGGGTCGAGCGGGCGCATCGCGCGGAACAGCCGCAGCTTCTCCGCGCGCAGCGCTTCCGGATCGCCGCCGATCGGCGCGTCCATCGCCAGCAGCGAGGTCACCTGCAGCAGGTGGTTCTGCAGCACGTCGCGGATCGCGCCGACGCTCTCGTAGAACGCGCCGCGGCCTTCCACGCCGAACTGCTCGGCCATGGTGATCTGCACGCGGTCCACGTAGCGGTTGTTCCACACCGGCTCCAGCACGGTGTTGGCGAAGCGGAAATACAGCAGGTTCTGCACCGGCTCCTTGCCCAGGTAGTGGTCGATGCGGAAGATCGCCGACTCCGGGAACACTGCATGCAGCGTGCGGTTGAGCGCCTGCGCCGAGGCCAGGTCGCGGCCGAACGGCTTCTCCACCACGATCCGTGCACCGTCGGCGCAGCCGGCCTGCTGCAGGTTCTTCGCCACCACCCCGAACAGCTTGGGCGGAATCGCCAGGTAGTGCAGCGGGCGCTGCGCCGCGCCCAGCGCCTGCTTCAGCTGTGCGAACGTGGCCGGGTCGTTGTAGTCGCCATCGACATACTGCAGCCGCGCCGCCAGCCGCGCGAAGGCGGCCTCGTCGACCTCGCCGCCCTGCTCCTTCGCCGCCTGCGCCAGGCTGTCGTGCGCGCGCCGGCGCAGCTGCTCCACATTCCAGCCCGAGTGCGCCACGCCGATGATCGGCAGGTCCAGCCCGTCGCGCAGCATCATCGCCTGCAGTGCCGGAAAGATCTTCTTGTAGGCCAGGTCGCCGGTGGCGCCGAAAAAGACCAGGGCGTCCGAGCGGGGTGTCGGCATGGCGGGGGTGTTCTCCTTGGGGCGGGCGGCATGGCCCCGGCGCGGGTCAGTCGGTGCGCCGCGGCGGCGCTGCGCCATCCTGCCGGACACCGGGTTCACGTTCCAGCGTGCGCGGCGGCAGGTTAAGTCGATGCATAAGCAGGGCCTTGCTGGCGTCGCCGCCCATACCTGGCGCTGCCCACTCAGCCATCGGCCAGATCGTCGGGAATCAGCGAGTAGACCACCGCGCGCTCGGGTCGGCCATGGAACAGCACGCGGTTGCGCGCCTCCACCTCACGCAGCGCACCGAGCTTCTCCGCCACCCGCCGGCTGGCGGCGTTGTGCGGCAGCACCACGATCTCCAGCCGCGTCAGGCCGAGTACGTCGAAGCCCAGCCGGGCGGCTGCGCGGGCGGCGAGCGTGGCCACGCCGCGATTCCTTGCGGCATCGCACACCCAGTAGCCGAGATTGCCCACGCCGTGGGCGCGGTTGACGTGGTTCACCCCGGTGCCGCCGATCAGCGCACCGGCCGCATCGAACACGCCGAGGGGAAACTCCGACCCGGCCGCCCAGCACGCCACGCCATGCTCGACCCAGGCGATCGCATCCGCCAGCGCGTAGTTGTGGCGGCACCAGGGCAGCCAGTACGACAACGACTCCAGCGAGCTGCGTACCGCCCGGTACAGCGGCTCCGCGTCGCCCGGCGCCAACGGCCGTACGACGATGTCGCGTTCCTGCTGCAACCAGGTCGTGGCGGTCTGCCCGGTCATGTCTTGTCCTCCGTCCGAAGCGCCCATTGAGCACGCCAGCCTCAACTGGAGCCGCATGACGCCCCAAGCCGGGGCGCGAAACGGCTCCGACTCGAACGAGCTGTCAGGCGCCACTCGACGCCCGCTCCCATGATGCCACCGGCCCGGGCCGTCAACGGAACAGCGGATGGCGTGCAGGAACGGCCACCCCCGCCCACCGCGAGAGCAGCGACGGACTGCGGACGACTAGCTTGTGCTGCAAGTGCAGCCATTCCAGGGCCAGTTGTCCGGAGTTGACGGGGATTGGCTGAACCGTCCGCACCGGGCCGAGCTTGGACCGGTCAAACGCATAGCCGCGACCAGCCGCCTCGGCGTGAACCGCGGCCAGGTACGAATTGATCGCCAGGCGCGGATAGGGGTGCGCCTTGAAGCGCTCCAGCTGCGGATGCCTGGTGTAGCCACAGGTCTCGCCGCGGAGCACGGCCCTGGCGAGCAATCCCTTCTGCCATAGCGCAACCAGCCCTTGTGGGTCCAGATACTTCGGGTGCGATGACCATAGACGCATGTGGTTGGCGCCTAACGCTGGAGGTGAGTGGCGGCGAAGTCGTCCGGCTTGAACGAGTAAAAAGAGACTTCCTCCCTCTTTCGGCCTCGAGGGCCATGATGGTGTTGCGACGCAACCGTCAGCAGAAGAGGAAGTCCCCGTGAGCACGGTACGGTTGCCAGGTTGACCGTAGTGTTAGCGCTTTCCCGTCATCGACGCTCTTCTTGTGGTTTTCGCCTCAAACCCGCATCCCGCCGTTGGTGTCGAGGAACTGGCCGGTGATCCAGCGGGCATCGTCGGAACACAGAAAGGCGACTACGTCGGCGATGTCCTCCGGCGTCCCCAGGCGACCGAGGGTGGTGCTGGCGATCATCTGCTTCTTCACATCCTCGGGCAGCAGTTGAAGCATGTCGGTGGCGGTCGCCCCGGGGGCGACGGCATTGACCGTCACGTGCTTCGCTCCCAATTCCAGTGCGTGCGCGCGCGTCAACCCCTCGACAGCCGCCTTGGACGCGCAGTAAACGCCCGCGCCAGGCACCGCGGCGCGGGCGCCGCCGGACGAGATGTTGACCACTCGCCCCCCGTTTGTCCCGATCCGGCGGGCGAACTCGGCGGTAGCCAGAAGGGTGGTCAGGACGTTGGCACGGAACACCTTCTCGAAGTGGGGCGTGTCCGCGTCCTCAACCGGACGAAGCTCGTGCACGCCGGCATTGTTCACCAGAATCGAAACCGGGCCGAACGTCTGCTCAGCCGCGTCGAACAATTTGGCCACGGCAGCAGGATCGCTCGCGTCGCCCTGAAACGCGAGCGCTTTCCCGCCCGCCGCGGTGATCTCAGCCACAGTCTTTTCGGCCGCCTTCGCGCTGGTGCCATAGTTCACGACCACCTTTGCACCGTCGGCGGCGAGGCGCTTGGCCGTCGCCGCCCCGATGCCACGGGCCGCTCCCGTCACCACTGCCACTTTACCTGTCAAGCGTGCTTGTACCATCAGCCTTATCCTCTTCCTCGTCGCTAACGCTGGAGTTAGGCGGCGGCGAAGCCGTCCGCCTTGAACGAGATGTTAGTCGGCATTGCGTGGGCTAGACGAAAAAAGCTTTTCGGCAGTTTTGCGGCCACGCTCAAGGCCTTGCGGTGTGAGCCAGACCGACTTGTTCTTGCTTGCGGGATTCTCGATGAAGTCCTGAGCATGAAGGCGATCCATTACGTCGAAGTCGAACCCCTTCCAAGCTCTACCACCCTCGAAGCTGAAAGCCGCAAGAAGTGCAAGCACAGTGTCGTCGATTTTCGACTCGTCGTAGATCATGTTGGGAACCTCAAAGAGCAAGTACCTCAGTATGACGGCTAACGCCTGGAATTGAGTGGCGGCGTAGCCGTCTGCCTTGAACGAGATGTTAGAGCCCATTGTTGCGAATGGCACTGAGTTCGCTTTCAGAAGGGAGAATAGAGGCCGCGCGCTCCATAGGCAGCTTGCGCTGCGTGATGTTGTACCAGACTTCGTCTTCCTCGCACTCAAGCCCGAGGTGCAACAAATCTTGGATGCCGACAAACTCAAAGTAGACGGTGTCGCCGGCATCATTCTTGTAACTGTGCTGGGCGGCTTTGCCGCGGCGCTTTGCCGCGGCAAGGGCCTTTCGAGCGGAGCCCGCATAAAAAACAATAATTCGCTCTTCGCAAGTGCGCATTACGCCCGGGGCGCCATCGACGACAACGCGGAACTGGAAAAGCAGCTTCGCCGCAAATTTCTTGCCTTCCGCTGATGGGGTGTTTGGCATGGGCTCTAACGCTTGAGTTAAGCGGCGGCGTAGCCGTCCGCCTTGAACGAGTAGTTAGAGCGCACCGCCGCCTACAGCGAGCTCAAGACAACAGCAACCGAAGGTAGCAAGATTAACGCCACACAGGCACCGGCACGAACCTTTGCGACGGAAAAACTGTAGCCGGACAACCAGAGCGCCGTAAGGAGGCTCGCTACACCGATGAACAATACTGCCAGCGACTGGTGTCGAGAAGCTTCGATTTGTGCGCGTGGAACTGATGGCGACGGGTCGCCAAGTTGCGACATGACGCCATAGTAAGCCAGCAACCAACCGACTAGAACAAGAAGCAAAGCTAAATTTGCCGCGGTGGTCTGTTTCATGCGCTCTAACGCTCGAATTAAGCGGCTGCGAAGCCGTCCGCTTGGAGGACCTGTTAGCGATCACTGCTCTGACTGAGTATTGGTAACATATATGGGGATGGCACGCTTGCCACTTAGCAGATCGATTGCACCTTGGCGTAACGCATCGTGCTGCGACTCTAAGTTGCCATGCGCAATTGGAGAATACGAGGAGTTTTTGATTGTCGTTTTGTCAAAGTCGTAGTCAAGGACGACAGCCATGCGATGTAATAGCTCGACGAGAAGGTCTACACGCCTTACACCCCACTGTTCAGGTGAGAGGTTTGAGCTACAGAGCAAGTCAAAATATTCCTTCCACGCATCAAGGACGGCGCGTTCTTTCGGTTTGTGCTTGCTGAACTCCAAGTCGATACGGTTGAGTGCCTCAACGTGTGGCCACGATACGGTGTATGACCGTGTTGCCATCAACGTTTTGAAGATCTGTAGCTTGCGACCGCGCACCTCGCGGCGATCATCGAGATAGCGCGTGAGTTGAACGGCAACAATCGGTCCGGCGAAGATTGCAAGGATTGTGAGCCACGCTTCGATACTCAACTGTGTTCCCCTGTGAGCGCTAACGCTGGAGTTACTAAGCCGAAAGAAAGTATCCGAACATATCAGGCGGCATAGTGGACGGTGGGGTGTTGAAAGAAGCCGCGCACCAAGGCCGGTTGTTTCTGCAGGGCGCGCAGGAAAGCCATGGCATGACGCTTGAGGTGGTCCGGCCCGCTCAAGGCCAAACGACCAAGCTTGTGGCGTTTGAGGTGATTCCACACCAACTCGTCCGGATTCAGATCCGGGCTGTAAGGCGGTAACTGGAACAAGCGCAATTGCCCTTGAGTACCGGCGACGAACTGCTTCACGGCGCGTGAACGGTGCACCGGATGGCCATCGACGACAAGGAAGACGGGCGCATCGCGATGGACCATGAGCCGCTTGAGGAAGTCGATGAACTTGGCGGTCGTCAGGGTGCCTGGGCAACAGGCAAACCGCAGCTCACCCCGCGGGCTGACCGCCGAAATGAAATTCAGGGTGAAACGCGCGCCCGTCCGCTCCACGGTGGGCGTTTGCCCGATCGGTGCCCACGTCGTGCCGCTGTGGTAGTCCGAGCGCACACTGGCCTCATCGGCAAAGAACACCTGCGCCTTGGCGCGCTTGGCTTCCTTGCGGATCGCTGGATATTCCTCATGCAGCCAGGCTTCAACGCGTGCCGGGTCGCGTTGGTAGGCACGCGCCAGCGGTCGTTGCGGCGACAGGCCCAGTTCGCGCAACAGGCGTCCGACCGATACCTCGGACAGACGAACCTTGAACCGCCGGGCGATCAGGTCACGCACCATCGCCCGTGTCCACAACGCAAATTCGAACTTCAGCTGTTGCGGGTTCTTCGTGGTCACCGTTGCATGAATCCAGCGCATGGCACGCTCGTCGAGTTTGCGCGGCCGTCCGCTGATGGGCTTGGCTCGCAGCGCCTCCAGCCCGCCCTCACGGAAGGCGGCCAGCCACTCATAAATACGTGGCCGCGACAGCCCAAGCGTCCGGATCACGGTTTCCGGCGACTCCCCGGATTCCACCGCCTCGACCGCCCGAAGGCGCATCGCCTCCAGCGTCTCGTGGGACAACTTTCGACCATCGGTAGCGCGCATTTCCCTCTCCTCATCGACATCCTATCCTTGGACAGCGACGAAGCGAAAATGTTCGCTTACTTATGTTCGCCTTAGTAAGCGGTGGCGAAGCCGTCCGCCTTGAACGAACTGTTAGCCGTCACTGATGACCAGCCTTGGGATCGATGTCTGCTCGGGCTGGCTGCGACGGGTCATAAAAAGTGTAGGTGAAGAACTGTTTTGGATCGGTGGGATACGTGCGTTTGGAAAGAAATGTCCGTGCTGCCGTAACGTAGCTTTGAGGGACTGATACGTCTACGGGACTCGTAGTGCCCGAACTTGGATCGAGGACTTTGGAAACCTTACTAAGCCGAAAGAAAGTATCCGAACATATCAGGCGGCGTAGCGGACGGTAGGATGTTGAAAGAAGCCACGTACCAGGGCGGGACTTTTCTGTAGAGAGCGCAGGAAAGCCATGGCGTGACGCTTGAGATGATCGGGCCCGCTCAAGGCCAACCGGCCGAGCTTGTGCCGTTTGAGGTGATTCCACACCAGCTCGTCCGGATTCAGGTCCGGGCTGTACGGCGGCAACTGGAACAAACGCAGCTGTCCTTGCGTGCTGGCGACGAACTGCTTCACGGCGCGCGAACGGTGCACCGGATGACCATCGACGATGAGGAAGACAGGGGTGTCACGATGGACCATGAGCCGCTTGAGGAAGTCGATGAACTTGGCCGTCGTCAGGGTTCCCGGGCAGCAGGCGAACCGCAACTCGCCGCGCGGGCTGACCGCCGAAATGAAGTTCAGGGTGAAGCGCGCTCCCGTCCGCTCCACCGTGGGCGTCTGCCCGACCGGTGCCCATGTCGTGCCACTGTGGTAATCCGAACGCACACTGGCCTCGTCGGCAAAGAACACCTGCGCCTTGGCGCGCTTGGCCTCCTTGCGGATCGCGGGATACTCCTCGTGCAGCCATGCTTCGACGCGCTGCGGATCGCGCTGATACGCACGCGCCAGCGGTCGTTGCGGCGACAAGCCCAGCTCCCGCAACAGGCGGCCAACCGATACCTCGGACAGGCGGACCTGGAACCGCTGCGCAATCAGGTCCCGCACCATCGCCCGCGTCCACAGGGCAAACTCGAACTTCAGCTGCTGCGGGTTTTTGGTCGTCACCGTCTTATGGAGCCAGCGCATGGCACGCTCGTCCAGCTTGCGCGGTCGGCCGCTGAGCGGTTTGGCGTACAGCGCCTCGATGCCACCTTCCCGGAACGCGGCCAGCCACTCATAGATGCGTGGCCGCGACAGCCCCAGCGCGCGGATCACGGCCTCCGGCGACTCTCCGGAGGTCACCGCCTCGACTGCACGAAGACGCATCGCTTCCAGCGTCTCGTGTGACAACTTCCGTCCATCAGTAACGCGCATCTCTCTCTCCTCGCCGACATCCTATCCTTGGACCGCCGCAAAGCAGAAACGTTCGCTTACTTTTGTTCTTCTTAGTAAGTGTGTCGATCTTGCCTGAAGCGTTCACTGTTGCCTGAAACACAACCGCGTAAAGCTTGGCGGGAACCGGAGCCGAAAGCTGCCCAAGCGCGCTACCAGTAAAGAGGAGAAAAATTGTAGCTGCCAAAAGTCGCATCTTTCCCTCGCTTGAAGGCTAACGCTGGAGTTAAGCGGCGGCGAAGCCGTCCGCCTTGAACGAACTGTTAGCTGCTGCCTTTGTTTGGCGTGGCAGCGGATTCGCGTGCTTGGCGGCACATTTCGTTGAGCTCTTGGCGACGAAACTAATCATCAAGTACCTGACGGGCTTCCGCGTAGCCCTGGTGACGTAAGGCACGCTCAATACTTAGCCAGTCGGCGTACTTGCCAGAGCGCGCCATGCTATCGGCCTCACGGTCTATGGACTCAGCACGCTCTTTCTTGTTCATGTTTGCGCGCTCATTTGCATTGAAACTCGATCGTAACTCGCGGGAAGTTGCCGAGCAGATATGGTGGCTTTGAGTGTGTTTCGTTCATAACGTTGAGCGACTTTCCCTTTGATGTGCAAAATTGTCCCGCCTGCTCCAACACGTCGACTCGCAATGACTCAATGGGCGACCACCCAGTGGCTCCACGTTTACTTAGAAGGTAACTATCTTGCCCGGTGCGCACGATGCCAGATGTCGCAGCGCATCCAGCAAGAAAGAGTGATAGGCACGCGACGATAAGCAGGCATTTCATAGAACCCCCATGCGGAAGCTAACGCTCGAATTTAGCGGCGCGCGCAGCGCGTCCGCTGGAATAAGTAGTTAGAGCCACACTGCTAGTGACGAAGCTTTTCAAACAATCTGTTGATGATATCCGTCTTGACTGCAATTGGATCTATTTGGACGCTCAGGACCGTCTGGCAATGAGGGCAGTTGTAACTTACGCCCTTCCATGTGGTCCCGAAGGCAACCCGGACTTCGACATCATCACAGTTGACGTGGCTGATGATCTGCTCGCATTTGGGACACTTTCCGTGCATCCGGTCGTCTTCTCGTGGCGCTAACGCTGGAGTTGAGCGGCGGCGGAGCCGTCCGCCTTGAACGAATTGTTAGCCATCAGTACAGCTTGGTGCCAGAGACTTTACCAACATGTGTGTTCACAGCTCCGCCAGTGCGAGCGGCAGCGCTTTTGACAAAGCTGAGAAAGTCTTCAACTTGGGCCTTTGATACAGAGGTTTTAGCTTTTCCGCGATGAGCGATCTCGCCACGAAGCTCAACGAACTTATCTAATTTTTCTCTTGCTTTGTCTACAGTTAGCTTCTTGGGCCACAGCCACTTGGATGAGACGTTTGAGAGACCGATTGCTGATTCGAATAGCTCGTCGATGTTTCGCCACTTTGGAGTATTCAGCTTTCTATCTCTAGCTTCTTTGAGCGCAGCCATATGGTCTCGGAGTACCTGCCGCCACTTGCCATCCGATACTGACCAAAGAGCCAGTTCATTCGCATCGGCTTTTAATTTTTTAGCGATGATTTTCTTGATCTCTTTCGGCAGCGCATCAGCAGCCGTAGCATTGGTAACAATGCACTCAAGACCTTCTGCTGCGATATCTTCGCAGTACGCTTCCCAGAACGAAGTGAGCAAGACGATCGCGGACTTATTCAGCACTTCTAGGCCGTGACGACGTCCAGGCCCCGGGCCACCTACCGCAGCGTGGAGTGCCAGAAGGTTCTCTACGTCCTCCAAGTTCTTATCGAGTGCCCGTCGTGCTTTGCTAGGCATATTCGCCAACCTCTCCTGATGGCTAACGCTTGAGTTAAGCGGCGGCGAAGCCGTCCGCCTTGAACGAGTAGTTAGGCCGGCTAGCCGCCACGGCCGCACGCCAAGCCAATTACGAGGCCAATTGCACCCTCGCGACCGATAATGTTGCGGAGCTCCTGAGCGGAGCTAGTTGTTGTGCCCAATGCATTAGCGATACCAGCAGAGGCACTGCCGTTGATGAAATCGTTGACATTGGAGGTGGTAGCGCCGAGCCGCCCCGCGAAGCCCGCGGTAGCACTGCCGTGCGCAATGAGCTGCTGGAGGTTGGACGTGGTTACACCTGCGCGTGCTGCGATACCTGTGAGACTCATATCTCCCCCTTAGGCCTAACGCTAAGTAGACCCCAAAAGTGGGGTGTTGCGTCGAGTATGCGGCGCCGCCCCTGACCGCACAAGCGGCGGATTCCTACATCGGATCATGGTCTTGCAGGGATGCCCTGCGCATGGCGGACGGGCATGCTGCCGTCGTTATCAGCGACTTTTGAGGGTGTATGAGTTACCCGGGCGAAAGTGAGGGTGTAACGGGGGTGAAAACGCCGCGGTTGTTGGATCAGGTGCGTGCGCGATTGCGCTTGAAGCATTACAGCCTGCGGACGGAACGGGCGTATGTCGGTTGGATTCGACGGTTCATCCTGGCCCATGGCAAGCGGCATCCGCGCGACATGGGGGTGGCGGAGGTCGAAGGCTTCCTGAGTACGCTGGCGGTCGAGGGTCGGGTGGCGGCAGGCACGCAGAACCAGGCGTTGTCGGCGCTGCTGTTTCTGTACAGGGAGGTGCTGTCGGTCGAGCTGCCGTGGATGGAGACGGTGGTGCGGGCGAAGCGGCCGCAGCGGGTGCCGGTGGTGCTCTCGCGTGACGAGGTGAACCGGCTGTTGGCGGTGATGGATGGCCGCTTCGGTTTGATGGCCTCGCTGTTGTACGGCTCGGGGATGCGGCTGATGGAGTGCGTGCGCCTGCGCGTGAAGGACGTGGATTTCGAGCTCAACCAGATCTGCGTGCGCGATGGCAAGGGCGGCAAGGACCGGCACGTGCCGTTGCCGCGACGCCTGCGCGAGGCGCTGCAGGCGCAGCTGGAGCGGGTGCGTTTGATCCACCAGCAGGATCTGGCGACGGGCCTGGGCGCGGTGTGGCTGCCGCATGCGCTGGCGCGCAAGTATCCGTCGGCGCCGCGCGAGCCTGGATGGCAGTACGTGTTTCCGTCGGACCAGCTGTCGCGCGATCCGCGCGACGGCAAGCAGCGGCGCCATCACCTGGACGAGGCCGGACTGCAGCGCGCGGTGCGCAACGCGCGGCTCAAAGCCGGCATCGTCAAGCTGGCCACCTGTCACACCTTGCGCCACTCGTTCGCCACCCACCTGTTGGAGGCGGGTCAGGACATCCGTACGATCCAGGAGCTGCTCGGCCACAAGGACGTGGCGACCACGGCCGCTCTTGCGCATCCATGCGCCCGCGGCATTGGCACATCCGTGTGCTGCACAGATCTATACCCACGTGCTGAACCGCGGCGGTCACGGCGTGCTGAGTCCGCTGGATCGCTGATGGCGGCGCCGCGCCATGCAAGCGGCTTCATGCCTGGCGCGGCCAGTTGAGCTCCACGTCGTGCTCCGCGCCGTCGTCGGCGAGCGGGATGCGGCCGTCGGGCTGCATCTCGCCGTCCAGCCACAGCGTGCTCGGCGTGCCGGCGTCGCTCTGGTGCAGGCGGATGCGGTAGAGCGTGCCGCGGTGGCGGTAGTCCAGCTCGAAGCCTTCCCACTCGGCCGGCAGCACCGGCGCGAAGCGCAGCTGGCCGGCTTCCAGGCGCAGGCCGAGCAGCGATTCCACGATCAGCCGGTACATCCAGCCGGCGGAGCCGGTGTACCAGCTCCAGCCGCCGCGGCCGATGTGCGGGGCGACCGCATAAACGTCGGCGCTGACCACGTAGGGCTCGACCTTGTACACGTCCATTTGCGCGGCGTCGATGCCGTGGTTGACCGGGTTGATCATGTGCAGCAGTTCCCACGCGCGGGCGCTGTCGCCGAGTTCGGCGAAGGCCATCGTGGCCCAGATGGCGGCGTGCGTGTACTGGCCGCCGTTCTCGCGTACGCCGGGCAGGTAGCCCTTGATGTAGCCCGGGTCCATCGCGGATTTGTCGAACGGTGGCCGCAGCAGCTGCACCAGGCCGGCGTCGCGGCGCACCAGGTGGGCGTCCAGCGAGTCCATCGCCTGCCGCTGGCGCTCCGGCGCGCCGATGCCGGACAGCACCGACCAGCTCTGCGCGATCGAGTCGATACGGCATTCGTCGTTGCTGCTGGAGCCGAGCGGCGTGCCGTCGTCGAAGTAGGCGCGGCGGTACCAGGCGCCATCCCAGCCGTGCTGCTCCAGTGCGCTGCGCAACTTGACCACTTCGCCTTCGCAGCGTTGCGCGAACGGCTCGTCGCCGTGCAGCCGGGCCACCTCGGCGAAGCGCTGCAGCACGTCGCAGGAGAAGAAGCCCAGCCACACGCTCTCGCCGCGGCCCTGTTCGCCGACCCGGTTCATGCCGTCGTTCCAGTCGCCGCCGCCGATCAGCGGCAGGCCGTGCGCGCCGCGCCGGGCGAAGCTGCGCTCGATGGCGCGTACGCCATGCTGGTACAGCGTTTCGCGCAGGGCCGATGGCTGCGGCAGGTCGTAGTACGACTCCTCGCCCTCGTGCAGCAGGCGGCCCTCGATATAGCCGACGTACTCTTCCAGCACGCCGCGGTCGGCGCTGGCCAGCACGTAGCGCGCGATGGCCAGCGGCAGCCACAGGTAGTCGTCGGAACAGGTGGTGCGCACGCCGCGATCCAGCGGTGGGTGCCACCAGTGCTGCACGTCGCCTTCGGCGAATTGGTGCGCGGCGCACAGCAGCAGCTGCGCGCGCGACAGTTCCGGCGCGGCGTGCAGGGTGGCCATCGAATCCTGCAGCTGGTCGCGGAAGCCGAATGCGCCGCCGCTCTGGTAGTAGCCGCTGCGCGCCCACAGCCGGCAGCCGATGGTCTGGTACAGCAGCCAGCCGTTGGTGAGCATGTCGAGCGAGGGCTCCGGCGTGCGCACCTGCACCGCACCGAGCACGCGCGCCCAGTGCGCGCGCACCTTGTCCAGCGCGTCGGCGGCGCTGCCGCTGCCGCGGAAGCGCTGCACCAGCGCGCTGGCCTCGGCGGCGTCGCGCCCCAGACCGAGGCGGAAGATCAGCCGGCGCTGCTCGCCCTCGCCCAGGCTCACCATCGACTGCAGCGCGGCGCAAGGGTCCAGCCCGGCGCCGAGCCGGCCGGACAGGTGCGCGCGGGCCAGCCCGGCCGGTGCGCGCATGCTGCCGTTGCGGCCGAGGAATTCGCTGCGGTCGCCGCCGATGCCGCGCTCGGGGTCGTCCACGTCGAAGAACGCCACGCGGTTCGGGAACTCGCTGTTGTATGCGTTGCGCGCGAACAGCGCGCCGCTGGCCGGGTCCGATTCGGTGACCACATGCATCGAGGTTTTCCCGCGCAGGTCGCCAAGCAGCCACTCCACGTAGCCGGTGACGCTGAGCCGGCGCGCCGCGCCGGAGTCGTTGCGCAGGTGCAATACGGAGAACTTCACCGAAGCGTCCAGCGCCACGTAGACCCACAGCTCGGAGTGGATGCCGTCCTCATGGTGCTCGAACACGCTGTAGCCGAAGCCGTGGCGAGTGGTGTAGCTGCCGCTGCCGCGGCACGGCAGCGGCGTGGGCGACCAGATCTGGCCGGTGTCCTCGTCGCGCAGATACAGCGCCTCGCCGCCGCCGTCGCCGACCGGGTCGTTGTGCCAGGGGGTGAGGCGGAACTCGTGCGCGTTCTCGCCCCAGCTGTAGGCGCTGCCACTCTCGGAGATCACCGTGCCGAACTGCGGGTTGGCCAGCACGTTCGCCCACGGCGCCGGCGTGCTGTCGCCGGCGGCCAGGGTGATCACGTACTCGCGGCCGTCGTGGCTGAAACCGCCGTGCGGATTGGCCAGCTGCAGTGCCGGTGCGCCGGCGCCGCCGACGGGCGTGGCGCTGGCGATGCGCCGCGGCCGGCTCGGCTCGAAGCGCGGCGCATGGGTTTCCACCTGGCGCCGACCGATCTGCTCGGCCAGGCTGCCGCGGCTGTCGTTGAGCACGATCCGCGCGCTGGCCAGCATCACCAGCCGATCCTCGCCGGACAGCTGCTGCCCCGAGCGCACGAAGATGCCGCCGGGGCGGTCGAGCAGGCTGGCCTCGCTGCCCGAGGCGATCAGGCCCATGATCAGGTCGTGCAGTTCCTGCCGGTAGCCGGCGCGGTCCTCGTTCCAGATCATCAGGTCCACTGCCAGGCCCTTCTGGCGCCAGTACGCGTGCGCCTGCACCAGCTGGCGCACCAGCTCGATCCGCGACGGGCTGGCGATCTGCAGCAACACGATCGGCAGGTCACCGGAGACTGACTGCCCCCACAGCCCGCTCTGCCCGCGCCGGTTGCCGCGCAGCACGGCCGGCTCGGCGCGCAGGCCGGCGTTCGGGTAGAGGATGCCGGTGGCCATGTGCTCGTACAGCTGCGCATCGGCGAGGCTGGCGTTGAGCTGGCGCAGCAGCACCTGGCTGTGCGTCCAGGCCAGGTCGAACACGCGGTCGGCGAGGTGGCGGTCGCGGTACTTGCCGATCAGCTGCAGGCAGTCGTCGCGCTGCTCGGCGTAGCCGGTGACGAAGTCGATGGTGGCCGACTGCTCCGGCTCCAGCGTGATGCGGCAGCGGATCGCCACGATCGGGTCGAGCACCGAACCGGCACTGTCGGACAGCCGCGCCTGCTCGCGGTCGAGCGCCTGCGGCTCGGCCGTGCTGCGGCCGCGGCCGATGAAGCGGGCGCGGTCGGTCTCGTAGGAGATCGCGTCGATGTCGGCGTCGTGCACCGCCAGCAGGTGGAACATCCACGGCACCGGCTCGCCGGCCGAGCGTGGCCGGCGCGTGCACACGATCGCCTGCAGCGCCGGTACCAGCTCGGTCTGCACGAACAGCTTGCTGAAGGCCGGGTGCGCCGCGTCGGCGAGCGGTGGCGCCAGCACCACCTCGGCGTAGCTGGTCAGCTCGATCGTGCGCCGCGTGCGGCTGCGGTTGCCGATGTGGGTGCGACGCAGCTCGATGTCGTCTTCCGGCGACACCACGATCTCGGTGTGCGCGTCGAACTCGCGCTCGCGCACGCGGAACTCGGCGCGCGCGTCGGAGAAGATCGCCTCGAACTGCTCGGTCTTCCTCAAGGTGGGCTGGTAGGCGGTGGACCAGCACTCGCCGCTGGCCACGTCGCGCAGGTAGCAGAACATGCCCCAGGCGTCGCGCGTGATGTCCTCGTGCCAGCGCGTCAGCGCGAGGTCGCCGCATCGGCTGTAGCCGCCGCCGGCGCTGGAAAGCATCACGTGGTAGCGGCCGTTCGACAGCAGTTGCACGGCCGGGCGCGCGCGATCCGGGTCGGCGAACACGCGCAGCCGCGCCTCGGCCGGGCGCGGGCTGCCGTCCGTTTCGGGGAAGCCGGAGGCGTGCAGGTATTCCGCCGCGGTCTTCGGCACGCGCTCCTGCAGCAGCAGGCTGGTGGCCTGGAACTGCGGGTCGGATTCGAAGCGCCGCTGCATCGGCCGGTCCAGCAGCGCATGGCCCAGCGCCAGCAGGCTCATGCCCTGGTGGTGCGCCATGAACTGCCGCACCAGCGCCGAATCCTGGCCCGGCGGCAGCCGCGCCGGGGTGTAGTCGATCGCCTCGTACAGGCCGTAGCGACCGCGCGCGCCGATCTCGGCCAGCCGCTGCAGGTTCCGCGTGGCCGCCGCCGGCGCCACCATCAGCGCCAGCGCGCTGGCGTACGGCGCCACTACCACGTCGTCGCCCAGCCCGCGCTTCAGGCCCAGCCCGGGCACGCCGAACGCGCGGTACTGGTAGGTGAAGTGCGCGTCGAGCGTGTTGTAGCCCGATTCGGAAACGCCCCACGGCACGCCGAGCTGATTGCCGTACTCGATCTGCCGCGTCACCGCGGCGTGGCAGGTCTGCTCGAGCAGGGTGCCTTCGTAGCTCGGCATCACCAGGGTCGGCATCAGGTACTCGAACATCGAGCCGGTCCACGACAGCAGCACCGGCTCGCCGCCCACGGTGGTGAGCAGGCGGCCCAGCGCGAACCAGTTGTCCTGCGGCAGCTGGCCCTGCGCGATGCCGACGAAGCTGGCCAGCCGCGCCTCCGACGCCAGCAGGTCGTAGTAGCCGGCGTCGAGCCGGCGCTGGTCGACGTTGTAGCCGATCGCCAGCAGGTCGCGCGTGGCGTCGTACAGGAAGCGATAGTCCACCAGCGCCAGCTCGCCGGCCTGTTGCGCCAGCTGCTCGATCGCGGCGAGGCGTTCGCGCGCGCGTTCGCGCACGCCCTCGGCGTCGGCCGCGGCCGGCCACGCCAGCGGTTCGATCCGGGCCAGCTGGCGCAGTGTGGGGATGCCGGCGAAGCCGGCGTCGCCGTCAGGCGGCGGGTCGAGCTGGAACGCGATGGCCTCGGCGTACAGCTCGTCGCACTGCGCGAGCAGCGCATCGAGCCAGAACCGCGCCTCGCTGTCGGGCTCGGTCTCCAGCCACTGCTGCAGCGCCTGCGCGTGCCCGGACAGGCGCTGCAGCAGGGCGCTGGCCTCGCCGCTGGTTGCCGGCAGCGCGGCCAGCGTCTGCTGCAGGTGGCGGTCGAGCGGGTCCAGTGCCCGCGCGGCGTCGACGTCGAGCGTGTCGCGCAACAGCGCCAGCGTGTCGAGCAGGCCGTGCAGCACGCATGGCCGGAACACCGGCTGGCCGGGCAGTTCCTCCAGGCCCGGGCGCAGGGTCAGCAGGTGGCCGGCGAGGTTGCCGCTGTCCACCGCCGAGACGTACAGCGGCGCCAGCGGCTGCAGGCTCTGCGTGTCGTACCAGTTGTAGAAATGGCCGCGATGGCGTGGCAGTTGCTGCATGGTGGCCAGGCTCTGCCGGGTGCGTTCGAGCAGGCGGCCAGTGGCCAGGAAACCGAAGTCGTGAGCGGCCAGGTTCGCCAGCAGCGCCAGGCCCATGTTGGTCGGCGAGGTGCGATGGGCGATCGCCGGCCCGGGTTGCTCCTGCAGGTTGTCCGGCGGCAGCCAGTGCTCGGCGGTGCCGACGTGGACGTCGAAGAAGGCCCAGGTCTGCCGTGCCAGCGTGCGCAGGAAGCGCTGCTGCAGCGCGCTCGGCGCGAATACCTCCGCCACGCGCGGCTGGCTGATCCACCACGCGATGGCGGGCGAGCCCAGCCACAGCAGCAGCAGCGGCGTCGCCAGCCACAGCGCGGCCGGGCGCGCGAACGCCAGCGCCACGGCCAGCAGCAGGGCCAGCGTCGGGGCGATCCACATCAGCCGCCACAGCGCGGACTGCGCCTGGTCGCCGTGGCGTTCGACCTCGCTGGAGCTCCGCCACTGCAGCAGGTGACGCCGGCTGACCGCCATCCGCCACAGCGTGCGCACGATCGCGTCGAGGTGGTACAGCGCCTCGTGCGGCAGCCACGCCAACCCCAGCACCATCCGCGCCAGATGTTGCATGCCGGCCCGGAAGCCGGCGCGCAGGTGCTGGTCGAGCTGCACCTCGCGCGGCTTCTGCACCAGGTCCAGCAGCGCCGCCAGCAGCGGCGGCAACAGCACCATCGACAGCACCGCCACGGTCCACGAGAGCACCGGCGCGATCAGCAGCCAGCCGATCACCAGCAACAGCAGCAACGCCACCGGCACCAGGCTGCGGCGCAGGTTGTCGAGGATCTTCCAGCGCGACAGCGCGGTGAGTGCATTGCGGCGCCAGCCGCCGTGCGCGGTCGGCGCCCACGGCAGCAGCCACGGCAGCAGCTGCCAGTCGCCACGGATCCAGCGGTGGCGCCGCTTCACGTCGGCGCCGTAGCGGGCCGGCCAGGTCTCGAACAGCTGCACGTCGCTGAGCAGGCCCGCGCGTGCGTGGCAACCCTCGACCAGGTCGTGGCTGAGGATGCGGTTGTCCGGGAAGCAGCCGTCCAGGGTGCGTTCGAAGGCGTCGATCGCGTAGATGCCCTTGCCGATGAACGAGCCTTCGCCGAACACGTCCTGGTAGACGTCCGAGACCATCTGCGTGTATGGGTCGATGCCGGCGTCGCTGCCGTACAGTTGGGCGTAGCGCGAGCGCGCGGTACTTGGCAGGCTGATCCCCACGCGCGGCTGCAGGATCGCGTAGCCGCTGACCACGCGATGCCGCTCGGGGTCGTATACGGCGCGGTTGAGCGGGTGGTCGATGGTGCCGACGAAGGCCCGCGCGGCGTCGCGCGGCAGCTCGGTGTCGGTGTCCAGGGTGATCACGTACTGCACCGGCCCGAGCGAGGCGATGTCCCCCACCACCCGCATGAAGCGACCGTGCGCGTTGCCGCGCAGCAGCGCATTGAGGTCCGCCAGCTTGCCGCGCTTGCGCTCGTGGCCCATCCAGCATTGCTCGCCCGGGTTCCAGCGGCGCGGCCGGTGGAACAGGAAGAAGCGGTCGGCCTTGGCGCCGGCATAGCGCTCGTTGAGCGCCTCGATCCGGCGCTGCGCCAGCTGCAGCAGCGCCTCGTCGCCGGGCAGCGTTTCGTGGTCCGCGTCGGCGAAATCGGTGAGCAGGGCGAAGTGCAGGTGTTCGTCGCGATTGCCGAGGAAGCGCACCTGCAGCGATTCGGCCAGCGCGTCGACGTCCTGCGTGCTGGCGATCAGGCTGGGGATGGCCACCAGGGTGCGCGCGCTGGCCGGAATGCCGTGCGAATAGTCCATCCGCGGCAGCTGCTGCGGCGCGATCGACAGCGTGGCGATCCAGTTGAGCAGGCTCAACCCCAGCTGGCTGGCCAGGATCGCCGCGGGCACCGCCAGCGCGACCAGCGCCCACGCCGGCCAGCGCTGCTGCGCGGCGACGCTGACCAGCGGCTCCGCGAAGGCGAAGGTGAGCAGCGCCAGCAGGCCCAGGTAGATCGGCAGCGGCGCGCGGTCGAAGCCGCGGCGCAACACCACGCGCAGCGGCGGGCGCACGCCCAGCTGCCGTTCCAGCCGCGGCCGGCCGCGGTCGATCAGGTAGTAGCCGACGTGCTGCGGCAGCGACACGCTGCTGTCGGTGGGCGCCGCGGCCTGGCTCAGCGCGATCGCCGCCTCGGCCACCTGCAGCTCGGTCAGCCGGTGCCGCCGCGCCATCGCCTCCACCATGTGGCGGTAGCGGTCGCGGGTGGCGAAATCCATCGCCGCGTAGACCCCGGTCGGGTCCTCGCGCAGGCAGTGCTCGACCAGGCTGCAGTGCTCGACGAAATCGCGCCAGTCGATCGCAGACAGCGTGCGCAGGCTGCCAATGCTGTTGCTGATGGTGACCTGGTTGGCGGCCTGCTGCTGCGCTTCCAGCTGCACCAGGTGCTCGACGCTCTGTCCCGAGGCGGCCAGGCGCTGTTCGATCCAGCTCAGCGGCAGCGCCAGCGCCGGGCTCTGGCCCTGCAGCCGGCGCGCCAACTCGGCCACGAACGGACTGTCCATCGGCGGGACCGAGCGCGCCATGTCGGCCACCACCAGCACCACCGAGTTCGGTTCGCGTTCGGCGGTGGCGGTCATCGCGTCGGCCCAGCGCGCGGCCTGGCCGCGATGGCTCCAGTCCGCCATCACCCGCGCGGCGACGCGGCGCAGGTTTTCGATCAGCGCCAGCCGCAGCATGATCGGGATCGCCCACAGCTCGCCCAGCTTCAGCGGGCTCACTTCCTGATAGGCGTCGATGAAGTGCTGCAGGATGTGCGTGTCGACCCGGCCGTCGCCGTGCGAGATGATCTCCAGCGCGATGTCGTACACCCGCGGCAGCCCGGCCGACGGCCCGCTGGCCAGCCGCGGCAATTCGCGGCTATAGCCCTTGGGCAGGTGCCGGCGGGCGATCCGGATCTGCTCCTCGATCAGATAGAAATTGTCCAGCAGCCACTCGGCGGCCGGGGTGATCCGCCGCCGCTTGCGACTGGCGTCGGTCAGCCGTTCGCAGGTGTGGGTCAGCACCGCCTCGTTGTCGTCCAGCCGCGCCAGCAGCGTATCGGGGGTGATCCGCGCGCTGAGCCGGTGCTGGCCGGCCAGCGCGCGGCCGTGCCGTTCCATCTGCTCGGCGCTGAACAGTTCCGCGCGCAGCGCCGGCTCCTGCTCCGGCCGCGTGCGCGCCGCTGCACGCCGGCGGCGGAAGGCTTGCAGCCTTCGCAGCTTGAGCAGGTCGAGCAGGTTGCCGATGTTCAAAACGTTTTCCTTGGCCTCGCGGCCGCGGCCGCGAGGCGTTCGTGCGGACGGGTGCGGGCGGGAGCCCGTGCGCGGGCTGCGACCGCCGGCCCGCCCTACCCTAGGCGTCGGCATGTGAAGATGGCGCGCGCTAGGATGGGCACCCGCCCGAAGGAGCCCGCCCATGCCGCTGCAGATTCGCGCCGCCACGCCTGCCGACGTTCCCGCACTGGCCGCCTGGAACGCGGCGATGGCGTGGGAGACCGAGCGCAAGCGACTCGACGGCGCGACGCTGG
The DNA here is from genome assembly GCF_058789735.1 of Rhodanobacter sp. FW106-PBR-R2A-1-15. NCBI lineage: Bacteria > Pseudomonadati > Pseudomonadota > Gammaproteobacteria > Lysobacterales > Rhodanobacteraceae > Rhodanobacter > Rhodanobacter sp. FW106-PBR-R2A-1-15. The sequence goes on from NZ_JBYTEM010000029.1 coordinate 62,483, forward strand.
AACGCGGCGTGCGCGGCGTGTTCGAGCAGCCGCGGCGCGGTTTCTACCTGGTGGCCGAGCACGATGGCGCGGCGGTCGGCTGCCTACTGGTGACCTACGAATGGAGCGACTGGCGCAACGGCGATTTCTGGTGGATCCAGAGCGTCTACGTGGTGCCGGCCGCGCGCCGCGTGGGCGCGTTCCGCGCGCTGTATGCCGAGGTTGCGCGGCGCGCCGCGGCGGCCGGCGCGGTCGGCCTGCGGCTGTACGTGGAAACCGAGAACGGCCGCGCGCAGGCGACCTACGAGGGACTCGGCATGCAGCGCTGCCACTACTTCATGTACGAGGCGCCGCTGGCGGTACCGGTTTTGTAGGAGCGCACCCTGTGCGCGATGCTCTTCATTTCGTGACGAAGAGCAT